>JBIJBR010000087.1:0-6753 GCA_044345135.1 Vampirovibrionales bacterium | reverse complement strand
CTCCTTGAAAATCCTCCCCCCTTCTCATCCTTTTCGCTTGCCCCACTCGCTCCCGTGGGACGTCCGCAAAATGTCTCGGACGCCTCGCATTTTTGCGTGGACGTCGGTTGGTGCAAGGGTTTAAAGCCTCACTTCGATTAGCTGAAAAGCATCATAACAGGGTGGCAGGCCTGCCTCTGAAAGACACATGGCACCCCACGATAAACAAGGGGTGCCATGATCAGGGTCTTTAAAAAATAACAATGCTTAAAAACAAAACATTACTTATTTAGTAGACGTACCTTCCACATTCATCTTAAACGTTTTTGCTGCTTTTCTAAGAGATACTAAAGCATCTTCTTTGCTGGAACCATAAGAAGTTATGTCTCCTGTGGGGGTAGTCGGAGTCCACCGAACCTCATTTGAGTTAGGATTTAAACGTTTACAGAGATCTGATACAATCTTTGTCGCTTCAGCCCTGATACCACCATTGAAAGAGAAATGAGTACTATTAACTTTATTATAAGCTACCCCTGTTGGGACTTGCAAGATTTTATAACCAGGAGTGTAATCCCGATGAGGGGAAAGCGAGGCCTTACCGGTAGAATTAATAGGAGCAATCGCTCCTCCGATCCCACGACCAGCGTTTTTCTCAGTTTCTGGGAGGAGACAATAAGCGGCTTGTACGAAAGTAATGGCTTCTTTCTCGGCCTTTTGCGTTGAATGGCTTCCAAGATTGCTGACACAGCTTTGCAACAGTAAAGCAGGCAATCCTACTGTCGCAAGGAATGTGGGAATCGGACGAAAGCTCATAATATTTTACCCTTTATGATTTTATAGTGTATAAGTGAGAGAAATCAAATCACTATTTAAACTTTAAATAGTATAGAATTAAAACACTTAAAACAAAAAATAAGAGCAAGGCATTACAAATAATCTTTACAATTCTTAAAAATCTTGGGTTTTAAACGAAGGAACTGAAGGTTTTTTATCGCCCTTGCCCTTTGTTTCACCGCGTTACTCTCAAGTCTCGCTACAGACTTAAACGTCTCTATTGAATTATTCTAGTTTCTGCTTCCCTTCTAATAGGCTTTACTTGCCTACACAAAAACGAGAAAACACTTCGTCCAACACCAATTCGGACGTGTCAATCCCTAATAAATCATCCAACGCACGCAAGGCATCCGTAATAGGAATCGTCACCATGTCTAAGGGCATTCCCTTGCTCAACAAGGTCGTTTGTGCCACTTCAATATGCGTGGTCATTTCCTGTAAGCCCTCTAACTGACGTTGATTCAAGCACAATTCCGCCTCTTGCCGAGTCGTCTGGCCCAAACCCGCATGTACTCGTTCTTCCAACCATGCCAAAAGCGCTAGCAAACCGACCCCCGACAAAGCGGACACACAGAGACTTTCAGGATAGTGAAGATTCAGCGCGATTTGTGCCTCACGGGTGAGGGTATCCACCTTATTCAATAGACAGCAAATCGGCGTATGCGAAGGCACTTGAGACAAGAGTTCCGTATCGGCTGCAGGCAGTGTAAAGTGTGGTGAAGCGTCCAAGGCGGTGACATCCACCACATAAAGCAAGGCATCCGCCTCTTGACACGCTTGCTGACTACGTGCCACGCCCATTTGCTCTACCAAATCGGTACTTTCCCGCAAGCCTGCGGTATCCACCAAGGTAATGGGCACCCCCGCCACGACCAATCGTTCCGTCACCACGTCCCGCGTGGTCCCCGCCAGTGGGGTTACAATACTTCGTTCTTGACTTAATAAGGCATTAAATAAGGAAGACTTGCCTGCATTGGGCTGACCTAATAAGGCCACTTTTAATCCATGGCGTAAAAGCTCATAACGCTGGGATTGATCCGTATACGTGCGCGCTTCTTCTGCCAAGGCGTCTAATTTTTGATTCAAACGCGCTCGATCCGGCTCTTCCACTTCTTCGGGGTAGTCCATAGACGCCACCACATCGGCCTGAACATCAATCAACACCTGACGTAAACGCCCCAATCGCTGGCCCAAGGTATTGGCATGCAAAGACTGTATAGCCACTTGCGCCAAGGCTTGACCTTCCGCATGAATGGCATCCACAATGGCTTCGGCTTGAGCCAGATTCACTTTCCCGTTTAAAAAAGCGCGACGGGTAAATTCTCCCTTAGACGCCAGCATCGCTCCCTGAGCCAAACACAACTGTAAAATACGCTGAGGCAAAACCTGCCCCCCATGACATTGAATTTCAATGACATCTTCCCCCGTAAAGCTATGAGGGGCCTGAAAAGGCAGTAAAATGACCTCATCGACCAGTGTCCCGCTTTGAGGATCCACAATATGACCGTAAGCGATACGGTTTTTTTGAAGCGCCGTCCCTTGAAAAAGCGTGCGAGCAATACGCCATGCCTCCGTTCCACTTAAACGCAAAACCGCAACCCCCGCAGGCCCTGAAGCGGTCGCTTGGGCCACAATCGTAGGCGCATCTTGCGTTAAAGGTAGGCTACCGTGTAACATAGGGGCGGCTTCTTTCTAAGCTGAATCAAAGGGCTTAATATGATGAGTATACGCGAAACAAGAGAGCGTCCGTAAAAATGTCCGTAAATAAGAGCGCCCCACACTAACGAGGCCCCTTATTCTTATACACACCTCTCATCAAGCGACGCTTCATTTCATAAGGACTCACGCGCCCTTCTCTGGCCACGTTAAAGGAAAGGATCATCCGCCATCCCCACCAAAAACAGAACATTAACGGCAGAATGCCTAAGAACAAATAAAAAGGTGTCCCTAAAGTGATTTCAAGACGCTTCCAAGGCTGATGGACAGGGGCATAGACATAAACAGAATCCCCCACACGAAGCGACGCAAACGTCTTGGGCAGGTCAGTTAACGCACGACAAGGGAAAGGATCTTGAGTTAGACACAAACGCAAGGACGATGAGGGAGAGGCCTCTTCAGGAGAGCGAACCTGTGCATTTTGGAGATGCCTATAATCGCGCATCACATAATACGTCCATTCCAGCAAGGCGGGGCCCTGAAAGGGAAGCACACTTAAAAAAAGCATAAAAGACGCCCACGTTAAAAAAAACAATCCTAGCAAGCGAAACACACCCAACTGAGTCAAAAAAACGGGTACGCTCGACATAGGGTCACACCTCTTACAAAGGGCAGGTTTTTTCAGGGAAGGTCGATTTTCGTCCCACCGAATAATAGGTAAAACCCTGTTCTTGCATACGGTGTGGATTAAAAAGGTTACGGCCATCCACGATTAAACGACAGGTGGTCGACGCTCTCAATTGACTAAAATTCACTTGAGAAAACTCAGGCCATTCCGTCAAAATCGCAATGACATCGGCTTCCTTGGCGCAATGATACAAATCTTCACAAAATTGAACACGTCGCACTTTGTGTTCGGCGGAAGGCATGGCAATGGGATCATACGCCTTGACGGTTGCCCCACGGTTTTGCAAGCCCCAAATAATTTGAGTAGAGGGACAATCACGCATATCATCCGTATTCGGGCGATAGGCCAAACCCCATATGGCCACGGTTTTTCCCGACAATTGTCCCCCGCAGGCTTTTTCCACCCGTTCAATAAAACTAATCCGTTGATAACGATTCACCGTTTCCGTGGCTTTCAGTAAATCCAAATTTAAATGATACTGGCTCGCTAAATAGCTCAAGGATTGAACATCTTGAGGGAGAAAGATCCCTCCATACCCAATGCCTGCGTGCAAAAAGTGAGGCGAAATACGCTTGTCCATCCCCAAGCCCTTGGCCACCATTTCAACGTCTGCGCCACATTTTTCAGCCAATTGCCCCATGGAATTCATAAAAGAAATTTTCATCGCTAAAAAGGCGTTGGTACTTTGCTTAATCAGTTCCGCTGTGGTAACATCCGTCATTAAAATAGGGGCAGGGACTTCTTCATAGAGAGACATCAACAATTCTTTAGAACGCTGTGTCTCCGCCCCAATAATCAAACGATCAGGATGATAAAAATCATTCACAGCATGGCCTTCTCTCAAAAACTGAGGCACACTGGCCACCTCTATCGTCGCCGTACTGCCTGAAGGACGCAAGCGCTGTAGTTCCTTCTTAATCCACTCTCCTGTGCCTGCCGGGAAATTATGCCTCTCCACCAATAAACGATACCCCGAATGAAAGTCCTGCATAATGGTTTCCAACACTTGGGCTAATTGCTTGGTATCGGGCTTTCCATCAGGCAGGGGGGGGGAAGATAAACATAAGAAAATAATACTGGCGTCGCGACACGCCCCCCGTAAATCGGTGGTATAATGCAAATGTTGATTCGCCAATTCCGTTTTAACAATGGATTCCAAGCCTTCTTCATAAAAGGGAACAATGCCTTCTTTCAAGCGTTCAATGCGCTCCACATCCAAGCTTGCCACCGTTACTTCATGCCCCATGGCAGCGAAACAAGCCCCCGTCACATTTGCGACGTATCCTGAACCAATGACAGCAAGTTTCATGATCGTGGGATTCTCCTTTACGCTCGGTCTTTTTGAATACCGACCAAATAAAACACTTTAAGCTTATTGTAACGGTTGAAAAAAAAGGGGCAATCCGTGTATAGAACACACCAAGGCCAATTCAAACCCAAAGACACGAACTCCGAGTCCCAATCCCTATCCCATTTGAATGGCGGAATGATGCCGACGTTCATGTGCTTCTTTCAAACGTTCGCTCACCCGTGGGGGCATCACTAAACGATGATGAGCCGTGGCGTATAACTCAGGTGTCCCGTGAAAATCCGTTCCCCCTGTCACCAGTAATTCATGTTCTTCGGCAAGCGTACAAAAATATTCAATGACAGGAGGAATATGGCTTTTATGATACGCTTCCAAACCCATTAATCCATAGCTAATTAATTCTGGAATCAATTTAGCAATGCCTTCTGTCAGGCCTGGATGAGCCACCACGGGGATCCCCCCACTTTCATAAATGGCTTCCACCGCTTCATGAGGCGCCACTGTTAGGCGACTGACATAAGTCCCTGAATTCGATTTTAAAAATTTATTGAAGGCTTCTGACATATTACGAACCGCTTTTTTCTCACAAAGCACTTTCGCCACATGAGGCCGACCAATCGCGCCTTCAGGGTGAGACAATCCAAAAACGTCATCAGGCGTAATTTGAATATTGGTATTACGTGCAATTTTTTCCACCATGGCTTTAATCTGCACCCGACGATTCGCTTGATGTTCTCGCATCACGTCCTGAATATAAGATTTAGTATCATCAATATAATAGCCCAATACGTGTAAATCTTCCTTACCCCAATGGGTATTGATTTCAATACTACGTATTAAAGTCAGCCCAAGAGCTTCTGCCTTGGGAACGAGACGTTCGTAGCCCGCCGTGGTGTCATGATCCGTCACCGCCACGATCTCTACCCCTTGTGCGGCCACCGCCTCTAGTAAAGCTTCAGGCTGAGACGAACCATCCGAAAAAACGGTGTGCATATGGTAATCCGCTTTAGCGTTTGGCATAGCATAACTCATTCCTTTCCATGTAATTAAATAAACGACATTTCTATCTTAACGTAGTTTCATTATGAATTAAACCCACCTTTCGGGGGAGCTCTTAAATGTAACAAGTATTCTTGGGCGAAAAACACAGTCAAAACATGATAAAAAGCCTTTGAAATCAAAATAAATCACCTTTATTTAAAAAATAAATGCAAAAGTAAATGTTACAATTTTAAGAAACTCCCCTTTTTATATGTTAGAATTATAAAATAGAAGATTAAGAAGATATTTCTTAGTGCCTATATTTCAAAATAAAGCATCTTTTTTAATGGATTTTATGTTTTACTTAAAAATACTGTGCTATACTTTGAGTTAGTTAAATGTACATCATTGACAAGCCGTTCATAAGTAAGAGTGATCAAAGCTAATATCTTAATTTATTTTAAAACCAAATTAAATACAAAGTACGCCATTTAGTCATATTAATTAAAAATAGATGTTTTCACTTTAGATTTTATCTAACCTTAATTGGTTTTATCCTTATTAGCCCATTCTTGAGGCTTGATGTTTAAAATTTCAGACAACTTCATTCGTGTCATTAGGTATTGTATAAAGACTGATTAAAAGAGGATTCTGCGCATTTAAGTAGATTAAATAAAAATTTCGCACCCTAACCCTAATCATTTAACGCTTTAAACTTGATATGACATCATCATTATTATTACGATTTATTAGATTTATAAAATAAATAGAGGCTTATGTTGAGCGCATGTACGAAAACAATTGTTCCAAGTGTGGTATTACCTTTGAAACCAAGAAC
Source organism: Vampirovibrionales bacterium (assembly GCA_044345135.1). GTDB lineage: Bacteria > Cyanobacteriota > Vampirovibrionia > Vampirovibrionales > JAJTHC01 > JAJTHC01. Next base: position 468 of record JBIJBR010000087.1, on the reverse strand, counting down.
CCCAAGCGTATTATTTGTCCTGATTGCCTATATAAAACACGTGCGCCAGAAGAACCGCTAAGCAATGCCCCCATGCAACATGGATTCCAGCCTGAAGGTGGGGGAGATCAGCGTTCCAACTATGCACCGAGACAAAACAATTACCAAAATCGTGGTGGCTACCAAGGCCAAGGTGCTGGCGGGGGTGGATACCAAAACCAAGGCCAAGGTGGTGGCGGATACCAAAACCGCGGTGGCTACCAAGGCCAAGGTGGTGGCGGATACCAAAATCGTGGTGGCTACCAAGGCCAAGGTGGCGGCGGATACCAAAACCGCGGTGGCTACCAAGGCCAAGGTGGTGGTGGATACCAAAACCGCGGTGGCTACCAAGGCCAAGGTGGCGGCGGATACCAAAACCGCGGTGGCTACCAAGGCCAAGGTGGCGGCGGATACCAAAACCGTGGTGGCTACCAAGGCCAAGGTGGCGGC
>JBIJBR010000086.1:0-6764 GCA_044345135.1 Vampirovibrionales bacterium | reverse complement strand
CCCAAAATAGAATTAATGATGACTTCTGGCACTTGCATGCGTGATTTCATTTTGGGAATGACATGATTCATCGCAATATGGTGACGAATACCTTGCGTCACAAAGGTATAGGCGTCTTGATGTCTAGGCTGTAAGACTCGACGTAAGGCGTGTATTCCCTCATGGTGATGACTGGGAAAAATAGTAGCGAGTTCTAAACGTTCACGCTCAAACTGTTGTAATAATCTTTGATGCTGCTGACGAAATGCCTCAGTCGTTACCTTGGGATCATTCAGTAAGTGGTGGCTTTCTTTGACTAAGCCACGTAAGTTGTCGAGTTTTACATTTAAGTCTTGTGAAACACGCTTAAGATCCGTTTGTTTCAGATTCAAAGCGCCTTGGGGATCGAACTCAATATCTAATGCGTGTTGCTTACGATCATTCAAGAGTAAGCTGTGATGATGAACCAGTTTATTTAAAACAGACTCTATCGCATCGCTCGCACTGATTTCGCCTTTAGGGGCTTGTGTTAATTCTTCTAATAAGGCATGTTTGATGTAGCCTAATCGGTTGCGACCCAATAAAATATAATCGGCCTTCGCTTGTTTCTGACTGTTTTCATTCAGTTCAATAAATTGAAACAAGTGATTTAAAAAAGCCGATTCTACAGGATATTGACGTTCCAAGGGATCGGTACTGGACATGTTTAAAAGTTGTTGACCTACCCCACGTTGTATGTGATTATCATGAGCCAAGCGACCTTGAGCCGCCAGCTGCAAGAAATGTTGATAATCCGTCATAAAATCGCCGAGCTTCAGTGTACGGACGACATGGTGATATGCAGCAACAGGACCATTAAATAATTCATGCTGAATTTCAGCTTTATTTTGTATGTGGATCTGGCTTAGTGGGGTTTCTTTAGAGGCATTTAAATCGCTTGCCAGACAAGCCGTGGTATAGCAGGGAATATCCCGTGCCCCATATTTAGACAAGGTGGCATTTTGACGCGCCATGCTATCAAGTTCTGTCATAATACGGATATGTCGTGTGAACTGAGGCAAGTGAGACAATGGGACTTTTTCATAATGACCCGTGTTTGGATTTTTACGATTAAATACAAGGCTATTCATGGCATAGGATAAATTCTTATAAGGATTTTTTTCTTTGACAGACACCATAGAGTCTTTCAGTAGGGCGTCTTGCAAGCCTTCTAAGTCATTGAGTTGGAGTCCCTCCATTTCTTTTTTAAGTGCTTCAAATTCGTAGTGCGTTAAATGGGGATAAAACTCTTTGGCACCTTCTAAATTTTTACCATTCACGGTAGGTAAAATCGCTTCTTGTACCACAGGACTACTGAAGGCGGTACTGGTGCGTCGAACAATTTCAAGTAAGGGTTGTAAATAGAGTTGGGAAAAGCCCCTGAACCCATAGCGTAAAATATCGCTCGGCAGTACAGTGCTTAATCGCCAAATACTTTGGACGGATTTAGAAAAGTCCGTCGAATACTGGTTCAAAAATATTCCTGTGGATTCTAAACCTTTTCGACCTTCTTCCGCTGAAGGATTGATCCCATGAATTAAGGGATTATAGGTCTGTGCTGTATTGTTTGGACGTTGCAACTGTCCCATCCACCCTGCTAAAATAGAAGTGAGGGGAATCCCCACCACCATGATCTGAGAGAGACGATACATCCACGTAGGGGAGCGATCATCTGCGTTAGTCGTATTCGGTGATGGCGGACTTGAAGTAGGGTAGGAGGTCATGCTACTCATCTCCTTCTACAGGGGTATTTGCAAGCGTATTTTTTTGAGAGGCTTTATCAATGGCAGGACGAAAAGGATTCAGACCTTCTTTAAAATTAACGGACAAGTTAACCGTGGCTTCGAAGGGTTTTTTGGATTCAGTTGGAGCGTGATTCGCTTGTGCGTCTCTAGGTAAGAAAATAGATTTCAGGTGTTGAACGAAATCGCTTAACGGAATTTTACCTTGTCCTTTGTAATCAGGGTCTAAGCGTGAAAAACTGTTATAGACAATAAAGAATAAAACATTACTGAGCACAAAGGAGGTGACAATGGTTTGGAAGGCGACTTGAACGCTGGCTTTTAAAAGGTTATTTCGCTTGTATTGATCTAAGTCTGCAATACGTTCATTGAGGTGAAAAGCGGCGTCCATAATATCAAAAGCGGCCCCCGTGAATTGAGCCCTCTTCCGACTATTTAAATCTAAGCGGCGTGCCGTTGCCAAGTGTTGTGCCAAGTAAAAACCCATAGTCGGTGCCGAATTATGGGCGTTTTCTGTAGATCGCTTCTGCAGATAGTCGCTCACCGCATTCTGAATTACAACATCGTAGCTTTTTTTGGCTTGGTCTGTATAGTATTTATAAGGCAGACTTTGGGATTCCTTTAACGCTTCAATATACGTTTCTAAATGTGCGTGTACTCTTTTTTTGTAGCGTTTGAGTTGTTCTTTAGCAGAAATTTTAGGTAAGGAAGCATCCATGGCTTTGGCCACGGCCATGGGTCGTGGGTCATAGAGAGGGGTCTTTGGCCGAATGGCTTCATCCGCTTCACGTAAGCAGTTTAAAAGGGACTGTATGCCTGCTTCAGAAAGGGGGAAGACTTCAAAGGGTTTTTTTAAGTCAGGATATTTGGCATGAAGAATCTTCCATTTTTCCTGATGTTCCGTATCGTCATGACGATAGTATTTCATCAGTTCTTCTAAATAGGGTTCAAAAATATCCTTCATCCGTTGTGCCAATTTGACGGAATCGGGTAAGCCTGGGGTACCATCTTTTAAAAGCAGTACGGTATCTATTTTGTCTTTTAAGGGTCCCAGTAACACCCCTCCTTTGAGTTCATCTCTTAATATTTGCAATTGCTTTTCTATAGTACTTCCCCCGAGTTGAACGAGTTCTTTTTGCCAGTCAATTTTTGGATTTTTGTTAAGAGGAAAAACCAAGCCATTTTTCTGCTCTTTCTCTGCGGTAATGCCCCAACAGAGGCGTTTGGCTCGTTGAGACAAGCCTTCAATTGAAAAGGCTTTCCCCGTGAGTTGCTCCATTTTTTCTTTATAATGTTCATAATGGTGACGCCCTACCCAAGGGTCGACGCCTGTTTTTTGAATTTTCAGATAGCGATCATCATGAAAAAAATGATTATAATCATACTGAACAGTCGCCAAGTCTTCATACGCTTGAGTTAAGGCTTTAGGGTCTTGAGTAGCTTGCCAAGTCTGCTGGAAACCTTGCTCTTGCCGTTGATAATTTTCCATAATCTCGACGGCCTTTTGTAGACGCAAATGCAGTACTTCTTCCGATTCCGCCAAAGTGAGACGTTTACGTGTGGCATCAATGACCACACTTTCTAAAGTCCCTACGGTTTTAGGAACCTTTCTTAATCGAGGTACCATTAATTCAAACGGGGTGTTTAAGCCCATATGACGTTGGACCCTGAGCCCAATGGTGTTTCGCCACGTCGATTGAAAACGTAACCACCAATGCTTTTCTTTAGGTTCTTGAATAATGCGTGTTAAACGACGACTCCGAGGCTTCATCAGGTACTGTAAAAACCAACGATCCAAGCTAAAAAGGGATTTTTCCCCTTTAACGACTTTAATTAAACCCAAGGTGCCTATTCGGGTCAAGAGTTCTGATCCAAAGACTTCAAACTGATGTTGTTTGGTCGCAAATCCAAATAAAATTCGAGACAAAGAATTGACAGAGGTCATGCCGGTTGAGGTGATATCGATTAAGGACAGCCCCGTATCTGGAAAATTCAATGTGGACAAAAACGGAATATTCGCGGCACGAATACCACGAAACAAGCCTGTTTCTGGGTGTTTAGTGGCTTTGTGGTATAGGGCCCATAGTGCTAAAAGACCAACAACTCCCCCCGCCATCCATTTGAGATGATGGGGAGAAGGAAAAGCAGGCGTCACATCATGTGACGTATCTTCCTGTACCACTTCTTTAGCGCTTGTGGCTTGAGAAGTAAACAATGCAGGAGAAGCAGGCTTAAAGCGTAGGACTGAGAGCGTACCAGTGGGCATAGTGTGATCCAAAACCCAAGTTGATGAGGAGTAAAATAAACCGAACCTATAAGAAAGCAAGCGATACACTTTAGTATACTTGAAAGTATAGGACTTGTTAAGGGCATAAAACACCCTTATTTTTTTTTTGTGCTAGTGCTTTTGAAATTTCAGACGCTTCTCCTCCTTACGGAGGCGATCATTTCAGTGTTCGACCTGATCTAATAGAGGCCAGCTCCTGTAAATTGAGTAAAACTAATTTTTATCTATCCTAAAAAAAACAATTTGGTTCATAATAGAATAAAAATGACTCTCGTCGTTTCCGTGATAAGAAGAAGGTGCCTGATATGGGTTTATTGAGGTGGTTTAAACGATTGTGGGCCTCCATTACACAAACGCATCAGCATGTGCACCGCTATGAACAAGCAGGGTCATCGGGTTCTCCTGCGTTGGCGTTTATGAAGCTTGCGGTTCAGCAAGCTGAAGTGGGACAAGTCGACCAAGCCTTACAGAATTTTCAACAAGCCTTGTTGATTGAATCCGAAAAAGCGGACATTTATGCCAACTTAGGGATTGTCCTTGCCAAAGCGGGTTACTTAGAAGAAGCCGAAACTAAATTTAAAAAAGCCAGTGAGCTAGAGCCAGAACGCGCGATTTACTATGTGTTATGGGGTGCTTGCTTAATTGATTTGGGTCAAAAAAATGAAGCCACTGAAAAGTATGAAATGGCCATTGCCTTAAAGCCTCAACATGTAGAACCTTGGTTGAATTGGAGCATTGCTTTAAGTCGGGCGGGGGAAACGGAAGAGGCGATTGAAAAATTACAACGCGCTCTTCAGCTGAATCCTACTCAACCCCAAGCGTTTTATTTGTGGGGGACTTTACTGGCGGAGCAAGCCGATTATAAAAAAGCCTTAAGTAAATTAGAAACGTGTTTGAAATATGAAGCGAATCATTCAGAGGCTTTATTTTTGTCTGCCGTGGTACGCCATAAATTAGGTCAGCATGAAGCGGCGATTGCCATTTTAAATACCTTTCAGGAAAAAACCCCCGACAAACCTGAAGTGCTCCACGTGCTGGGGGATTGTAAACTTGATTTAGGAGCCTATGAAGAAGCGGAGCTTTATTTGCAACAAGCCTACTGTATTAACCCTGACTCTGCGGATATTCAACTCAGTCAAGCCCGTTTACTAGAAGCCTTGGGTAAGGGGCAAGAGGCCTGCGATCTGTATGCGTCGCTTCAAGAGCATCCCGCTCCACCCAAGGGATTAACACTGCGCTGGGCAAGGGCGCTGATTCAAATGGACCGCCTCGCCGAAGCGCTGACGCTGTGTCAAGCCGAAGACCCTACCCTTTTGGATGATGAAGATGCGGTGGCTTATTTCAATACTCGACTCACCATTGAATATCGTTTGGGGGAATTTACTGTCTTAGTTCATACGCTTAAACAGGCGCAAGCACGCTTTCCTCAGCAAGGGACCTTTCATTTTACCAAGGGGCTACTCCATGCTCAAAAAGGTTACTTTACAGAAGCATTGGCCGATTTTAAACGTGCCAATGACCTAGATTCAACGCTTGAGGCTTCCCCGTTGAATTATGGGATCATGCTTTTGCAAAATTATGAGTGGGCCGAAGCCCTACGTTATTTTAGAGTCTTGTATCGACACAGTCCCACGGACCCGAGTACCGTCACCTGCTATGCGTTAACACAAATCGCTAAGGGACAGCTTCATGAAGCACGCACCAAGCTAGAAATGCTTTGTGAGCAGGACCCCATCCCCCTTCCTGCCTTGTCTGCTTTGTTATATGCGACTTTGCTGGATCAGCCTCACCATATTAAAAGCCTTTTAGAACGCTTTACCCCATTAAGTGGACTGCAGGCTAATATCCCCCATTGGTCTTTTGTGGAAGCCATTACCTTGTATGAACTTTCTCAGCAAGAGGAAACCTTAGATGTACAAGCCTTGCAAGACGCCACCCCTTTGTGGGAAGCCCTACAAGCCCGATTCCCTGATTTAAAGGGGCACCCCCTTGAGGCGTGGCGAAAGGTCACGCCCTGGTTTTTGTGGCTTATCGACCTATAAGACAGCGCGTTTCTTTTTAAAATGATTGCTAGGCCCACTCATTTTTTGCTATTTCTTGCTATAATAACACCATGTCATTCGTCCCTATTGAAATAAGGAGTACTTAACATGGTGGATTTATATCCTTGGATTACCGCAGGGGTCTGTATTGTGGTTTCAGGCGCACTCTATTGGGTGATTAGCCTGATGAACCATTTGGTTTAAGGCTTAGGCCGTACTTTTACTACCGTCACCCCCGTATAAATCAGGGGGCTTGATATTGTCTGTAAAATAACTCATCATATTCTCTATTCTCTCTTGTCTCTTGTCGCCTGATGCCGTGGTAGACGTTTGAGGCATTTGAATGACCACATTTTGTCCATTTTGGATTTGGCTAATCGGCAGTACATATTGAACGGTTGCATTAGCGGGTACTGCAGGTGTTGCCATGGGGGCATGGCCATTCACGGTAGTCATGTTGCTTGGTATTGTATTGGCCGTCACGCCCGTCGTTGTGGTGGTGGGGGCTGCTGGAGTGGTGGCCGTCGTCGGCATGGGGGCATTAATGGTTTGCGGAAGGTTCACCATCGCAGCTTCAGGGGGACTGGCAGAGCGAGGAGGACTCGCCATGGCCACTTGTTGAGTGGCCTGAGGATTCTGCAGTTGCGCTAAAAATGCCTGCCCTTCGCGTTGAAG
>JBIJBR010000085.1:0-6841 GCA_044345135.1 Vampirovibrionales bacterium | reverse complement strand
CCCTACTCATCCTTTTCGCTTGCCCCACCCGCTCACGTGGGACGTCCGCAAAAATGCGAGGCATCCGAGACATTTTTGCGTTGACGTCTGTTGTGGCACGAGTTTAAAGCGTTTACTGCTATCTAAAAAGTACTATAGGCTAAGAAAACAAACGCCTTCTTTTGATGAAAAAGACGTTTGCTTATAAATTCACTCAGCAACTCGTCAAATAGCTCCTCTATTCAACAATTACGTTTTCGCGTTTTAAAAACTCTGCTAAGTTTTCGGCAATTTGCTCAGGCGTCCATTCCAAAATACGGTGCACGCCTGTGTCAATGGCCGCTTGTGCCACCGCTTTCGCCACCATAGGAGGCACACGCAAATCAAAGATGGAGGGAATAATGTCCCCATTGGCCAAATCGTCTTCCGTCACTACAGAGGCAATGGCAAAGGCAGCCGCGAGCTTCATTTCATCGTTAATCACCGCTGCGCGCATGTCTAAGGCCCCTCTAAAAATACCAGGAAAGGCCAAGCAATTATTTACTTGGTTGGGAAAATCACTACGGCCAGTGGCCATAATTTTCACGCCTGCCGCGTGCGCTTCATGAGGCATGATTTCAGGAGTGGGATTGGCCATTGCAAGCACGATGGGATCCCGTGCCATGGTACGAATCATCTCTTGTGTAAAAGCACCTGGCACCGAAAGTCCAATTAAAATGTCTGCGCCTCTAACAGCATCATCCAAGCTGCCTTCTTGAGTCGTTAAATTCGTTAATTCCGCAATTTTTTCTTTAAAGACGTTCATGCCCACCGAACGGTCCTTATAAATAATGCCTTTGGTGTCGCAAATAATAATATCCTTCACACCCGCCTTCAACAATAAGCGAGACACGCTCAAGGCGGAGGCGCCTGCCCCATTGACTGCAATGCGAACGTCTTGAATCGCTTTACCCACGGCTTTCACTGCATTTAAAATCGCGGCCACCACCACAACGGCCGTTCCATGTTGATCGTCATGAAAAATAGGAATATCCGTTTCCGCAATAAGGCGGTCTTCCAATTCAAAGCATCGAGGTGCCGCAATATCTTCTAAATTAATGCCCCCAAAGATGGGAGTTAAGGCCTTAATGGACGCAAGGAGTTCTTCCACATTTTGGGTATTTAAACAAATCGGAAAGGCTTCAACATCGCCAAAGGCTTTAAAGAGAACGCTTTTACCTTCCATGACAGGGAGCCCCGCCCCCGCCCCGATATTGCCCAAACCTAAGACGGCCGAACCATCGGTAATAACGGCCACTAAATTACGTTTACACGTTAAATTATACACTTCGCTGGGGTCTTCTTGAATCGCTCGACAGGCTTTGACCGCGTTAGGAACGGCGTGCAATTCTTCTAGAATTTTTTGACTAGTGACTTTGACGGCCGTCGTGGTTTCAATCACCCCTTGATAGCGACGGCGTAATTCCATGGCTTTTTCATCAGTGGTCATTAATTCATAGGCTTTTTCAGTCGAAGGGGTTTTGACCCAAGACACACTACCTTTTTCTTTATACGCCAGCACATGGGCTTCAATACTTTGAGGAGAGGTCAATTCTCGTGCCACCCCATCTTCTAAAGCGGACTGTGCCACCGCACGAGCCACCGTCCCCGCCACAGAGGCGTCCATACTAGGCAGTAAATGCGTGGTACTTAAGGCGTCATCAGGGATCATTCCTGCCAAGGCAAAAGCCGCGGCGACAAACATACGACGGGTCAAACGTGTGGCGGAAACATCCAAGGCGCCTCTTAAAATACCAGGGTAGGCCATGGCTACATTAAAGGCATTGGGAAATTCCAATTGCTGAGACGCATAAATAAACGCCCCTTCCGCAATCGCTTCTTGAAAAGAAAGTTCCGCTTCAGGTAAGGAAAAAGCAAAAACAATGGGTTTTTCAGCCATTTTTCCAATTAAGTTGGCCTGAATATGTACCGCATCCTTGTAACCAATGTAAGCATCCGCCCCTTCAAAGCAGGATTCTAAGGATTGATTCAAATGTTGTGGATTCGTATGACGAGCCAATTGGGCTTTCATCCAACTCATTCCCACCGAACGTTTTTGAGAAATTCGGCCATGTTCGTCACACAGACGAAGTTCCCCCACACCTAGTTGAATCAATAAGCGTGCGGTGGCAATTCCACTGGTGCCGACACCAAACATCACAATTTTGGCATCTTTCAATTTTTTACCCGCGACTTTTAAGGCATTCATAATCCCTGCGGCCACTACCACGGCGGTAGAATGTTCCCCGTGCATAACAGGTACATTCAACGCGCGCTTAAGCTTGTCTTCAATGACATAACAGTCAGGAGCCTTAATCCCTTCTAACTGAAAGGCGCCAAAGGTGGGTTCTAACTGCCGAAGCGTTTCTACAAATTGTTCTTCATCGGTGGTGTCAATGGCAATGGGAACCGCGTCAATATTAGCCAAATGTTTGTGTAAAAGGGCTTTGGACTCCAAAATAGGGATTGACGCCTTCGCCCCCGCTGTTCCCAAACCATACACACTGGATCCATTCGAGACCACAGCAATGGTATTGCCTCGCATGGTATAGGGGAAGGACAATTGCTCGTCTTTCTGAATTGCCAAACAAGGCTTGGCGACCCCAGGGGTATAGACCACGGCAAGCATTTCTTTGTCGCGAACAGGGGTTTTGACTTGTATTTTAAGTAAACCGTGGTGCAAACGGCGAATAGCAATGGCGTCATGAGGATCTATTGGGGCGAGCGCGTCCTGCTCAAGGGGGTGGCGTAAAGGGGTTTCATGAATCATGGCGGGCTCCTTAAACAGAGGATTTTTATAGAATAGTTCCTTTAGTTTACGTGAAAAGGCAGTAATTGGCACGTTTTTTTATTATTCAATACTTATTCCCTTTTTAAAGGAGAGAGTCTACTGATTAGCGCCTTTTATACGCCATTTATATTGTGTGTGTTGTTTTAAGTTTGGCCTTGAGTTCAGTAATCGCTGCATCAAACTGAGCTTGATTCGGCGCTTTCCCATGCCAGCCCGCCTGATTTTCCATAAAAGAAACACCTTTACCCTTAACGGTATTGGCCACAATACAGGTGGGCTTGTCCGTCGTTTCTGCCCACTCGTCCGCTTTTTGAAAAGCGGTATTTAAGGCGTTAAAGTCATGCCCATCCACTTCTAAAACATTCCAGCCAAAAGCTTCAAATTTAGGCGCCACTTCGCCCAAGGCTTTAACGCTTTCCGTACTGCCGTCAATCTGTAAACGATTACGGTCCACAATGGCTGTTAAGCGAGAAACCTTATGATGCGCGGCGGACATCACCGCTTCCCAGACATTCCCTTCTTGTAGTTCACCATCACCCATTAACACCCATACTCGAGAATTACGGTGATCTAAGCGGTGTCCCAAAGCCATCCCCACGCCGCAAGACAAACCTTGGCCCAAGGAACCCGTTGAAACATCCACGCCTTTAATGTAACGGGAAGCAGGATGGCCCTGTAAGTGGCTATGAACCGAACGTAAGGTTGAAATTTCAGTTTTGTCAATGTAACCTGCTTCCATGAGTACGGCGTATAATGCGGGGGCGGCATGTCCTTTAGACAAGACAAAACGGTCGCGATCAGCCCATTCAGGGTCCAACGGTGTATGGCGTAAACGACAAAACCATAAGGTGGCGATTAAATCAACACAAGACAAGGAACTACCAGGGTGGCCAGATTGAGCGGTAAAGATCATTTGCAACACATCAATACGTAGCTGAGTACTTAAAGCAGGTAAGGCCTCCAAATCTAAGAATGGAGCGATTGCAGAAAAGAGGGTCATGGTAAAGTCTTCTTTATATTTAAAAGTAAAGGGAACATCCTTACATTGTAACAAATGCCGGTCTTCAATGCAAACCAGAGCACAAGAGTATCTTCTAATAACTCATCTGTGATACATAAAAAGAAAGGAAAAGCGTTTAAAGTTCAGTGCCTAAAGGGTATCATAATTTTTAGGAGGGATCACGAGTTCTTGATTTAATCCTAAATTATCACCCTTTAAATTATTGGCTTTGCGAAGTCGATTGATATAAATAGGTGAGTAGGAGCCATAAAATTTATGAGCAATCCCACCCAAGGTATCACCAGGTTTGACTTTATAAAAAGTGCCTTTGGCGATGGTTTTTTCTGAATTGGTCTCCACCGTTTTTGATTTTGTTGGTTTAGCAGGAGATTCAACCAAAGCAGGGGCTTCTGCAACCGCGTTAAGCGCAGGGGTTTGAGGACGAGTATTAAAGACCCAAAAGAAGAGGCCACTTAAGATCGCACCCGCTAAAAATCCTGCGACAAAAGTCAATAAAGGATGATGATCTTCTTTAATATGCGTTAAGGTTGGGGCGTCAGACTGCTGCGACCATAAGACATCTAATTCTTTTTGAGAAGAAGCGGAAGGAGTCCCGTCATTGCGGAGGTAAACCCCTAGGTTTTCAGAATTCGCCTGAGGATAGACTTTATTCAAGGGAGTTTCGACAGAAGGAGTCGCCATAACGATTTTCCTTTTTTATTGGTCGTCCTGTGTTCAGAAAGGACGAAGGATTTTAAAATTAGTGACCTTAGTCATCATCGACTATTGTAAGGAATAAGGGACATTCAAAAGCTTTTTCTATGAAGATTAACCCTGATACGTTTACAATAGTATTAAAGAACATAAACTATTATAGAGGAAATACATAAAATCAAGTGTAAAAAACGAAAAAAGGCTTATTTTGTTACATTTCATTTTTTTAATGAAATCGTTTGTGTTGTGTGATAATAACAGAAGTTTGATTCGTCTTCTGCTGACACTTATGCTTAAGGAGTATACCCTGTCTATGTCTTCGCATGATTTTCCTCAAAACGAAATGCCCACCGCATACCAAGCCCACGCCATTGAAGCCACCTGTTATCAATTTTGGTTAGGCCAAGAGCTTTTTGAACCCGATAAAGCCTTGGATGCTTGGTACGCCGCCAAAGGGGAGTCTCGTCCTGACAACAGCGCTATTCCACATTTTAGTATGGTGATTCCGCCTCCTAATGTAACGGGCAACTTACATATGGGGCATGCTTTGGACAATACGATTCAGGATGTTTTCGTGCGCTGGCATCGTATGTTGGGGCATCGTACCTTGTGGATGCCAGGGATGGATCACGCAGGCATTGCCACACAATCGATTGTGGAACGTCGTTTAAAAGCGGGAGAAGTCGCCCCTTACCCCGCAGGTACTTTGCGTCATGAACTGAGCCGAGAAGCCTTTCTTAAAGAAGTATGGCACTGGGCCACGCATTGTCAAGACAATATCCAAGCGCAATTTCAACGCTTGGGTATTTCACCAGACTGGTCACGTCGTCGTTTTACGCTTGATGAAGGCTTAAGTCAAGCCGTTCGTAAAACCTTTATACACTTATATCATGAAGGCTTGATTTATCGCGGTGAACGCATCGTGAATTGGGACCCTGCCACCGAGTCTGCTATTTCAGATATTGAAACGGATTATACTGATGAAGCGGGATTTTTATGGCATATTGCCTATCCCTTAACCCATGGTGGCGGTGAGTTGATTGTGGCAACCACACGGCCTGAAACCCTGTTTGGGGATGTCGCGGTGGCGGTGAATCCGAAAGATCCTCGCTATGCTGCATATATTGGTCAGACGGTTTTATTGCCCTTGACGGGTCGTAGCATTCCTATTATTGGGGATGATTACGTCGAAATAGACTTTGGTACAGGGGCATTGAAAATAACGCCTGCTCATGATCCCAATGATTTTGAAGTGGGTCAACGACATGGCCTGACCCCGCTTCGCATTTTTAATGACGCTGCTGAACTCTTAGCCTTGGAGTTTATTCCTAAAAGTCTTCATGGTTTGGATCGTTGGAAGGTTCGCGAAGCCGTCGAATCTTTACTAAAAGGACAAGGTTACCTACGCGATAAAACCGCCCATGCCCATCGTGTGGGGCGCGCACAGCGTAGTGGAGCAATCATTGAACCCCTGTTGTCCAAACAATGGTTTGTACGAACCAAGCCCATGGCGGAAGTCTGCTTAAAGGCTTTGGACGATGAAGCCATTCATTTTGTTCCTGAACGCTGGACTAAAGAATACCGACGGTGGTTAAACAATATTAATGACTGGTGTATTTCTCGACAATTATTATGGGGACACCGTATTCCCGCGTGGCATCATACGGACACAGGGGAAATCTATGTCGGGGAGAATCCCCCCACGGAAGACCCGCAATGGACGCAAGACCCTGACGTTTTGGATACGTGGTTTTCTTCAGGCTTATGGCCTTTTAGCACTATGGGTTGGCCTGATGAATCAGCCCAAGATTTACAAGATTTTTATCCCACTTCGATGTTAGTGACGGGCTTTGATATTATCTTCTTTTGGGTCGCGCGCATGACGATGTTTGGGCATCAGTTAACGGGGGTTTCTCCTTTTAAAACGGTGTACATTCATGGTTTGATTCGCGATGAAAAAGGACAAAAAATGTCCAAGTCCAAAGGCAATACGGTGGATCCTGTTGCCGTAATTGATGAAAATGGGTGTGATGGCTTTCGTTTTGCCCTGATTAATCTGATTACCTACGGCGGACAAGACATTAAGTTGTCTAAAGATAAAATCGAACAAGGTAAGCTCTTTAGTAATAAGTTATGGAACGCGTCTCGCTTTGTGTTGATGAACCTTGAAGCAGGCGAGATTGCTCGTCATATAGACCCTAGCTTACTGGGAGATATGGATCGATGGATTCTCGGACGATATGAATTTGTCGTACGAGAAGCGAACCGCATGTTAAGTGAGCATCGTTTAGGTGAATATGCACAGTTGCTTTTAGATT
>JBIJBR010000236.1:0-2596 GCA_044345135.1 Vampirovibrionales bacterium | reverse complement strand
GTTAGAGTCCCCCGTTTTGAAAGTGTTATTCCCATGTCTGTTCTTGATACGTCTCATCTTCAGCATCTTTTAAAACAAAGTGAAGCGGAACTGGCCGACGTTCAAGCGCGTATTGTGACCTTAGAAGAAACGCTCGAAAATTTAGAGGCGCTTCGTCATAAGGTAAAACAATTAAAGGCTTTTCAACAAGGGATTCAGCAGGCCTTAAGCCCTGCTTTAGTGAAGGAAGCGCCTTCTACAAAACAAAAAATATCTCGGTCCTATCGGACGTCTTCTTCATTATTGTCGTCTGGCGCGACAGGGGTTTTTCTTCCTGAATTGGCGTTTAAGGAAGCGGATGAGGTCTTGCGTCATCGTCAATCGATCAATTACGAAATTTTTAGAGCGGTTGTTTTACAGGGGGGGCAAGCCCACACCACGGATATCCGCGACTATCTGATTACTGAAAACGTCAAGACCCCTCAAGGGAAAGATTTTAAAACCGCTACCTTGTCTGAAATTTCCGCTCGTGTGGCCTATTTGGTTAAGCGTGGGGTGTTGCGCCCCATTGCACCGGGGCGTTTTCAGTCTTGTTTTGGCTGGGACCCACTTGTTTCGCAATCAACGCCGTAAGTAAATCTTGCGCTTGTTTTTCTCTAAATTGATGCACACGTTTATGGTAGGCTTCAGGCGCTTCCCCTTTTTTTACCCGTGTTTTTTGATCGTTTTGAAGGCTGTTGGGAATGCTGAGGGGATATTGTGTGTCGTTCGCGACGGAAGGCGATAAAACTCCCTTGACATTCTGAACCGAAACGTCGTGCATGCCTTGCCAGTCTTTTTCAGCATCACTTTGTATTTCGGTAATATGATGAATCCTTGGAATGAGCTGGGCTTCAGGCATCCAGAGGCTTTGCCCCATGGCGGTGTCATGCACTTTAAAATCAACCGTCATGGGTTGAGTCGGATGAGGACGCGTCCCGAGAATTCTTAACACATGGCCTTCTGTAAAGGTACCCCTGTTATTAGGGACTTCCACATTGGCAAGTATTTGCCCTAAGGGGCTTTCTAGGGCGGAGATGACATTTTTTTTAATCGCACTAAAGGGTTGAGTATAGCCAGCCACTTGATAGGTCGCTTCCTGCGGATTGGACGTTGTACTCAGGGTGTCAATCTGTTGGAAGCTTACATTTTCAAGCTTTACGTGGTCTTCCATAATACGCTCCATCATCAATTGTTCCTCCTGACTCAAGCCCGCACTTTGATGCGTCAGGCTTTGCCTAATCGTTTGAGCCTCTTGAGGGGACAGGCCTTTGAGCGTCGCGAGTAATGCGTTGACTTGTGCTTCAATTTTATCGGGTCGATGAGGGCTTTGATTCAAAACACGGTTAAAGGCTTCTTTGTCACGCGGCGTCAGCGACGGTATTTGATTAATGGTGGCACTGGCTTGATTGAGGGTGTCGCGTTGGTCAGTTCCTGCATCGTAACTTTTGGCAGAAAAATTATACAATAAGGCGGTTTCTAACAAGGTTTCAGCCCCTGAAGCGGCAGGTCCCTTTTTCGAAGGTGCCGCGTCCTGTGCGTTCATGGCGCGAAGTGTGCCTAGAGTGGGCACAGGTAAAGACACTTGAAAGCTGGGGACTTCCCCTTCATGCTGGGGAGGAAGGATTTTATAATCTAAATTTAAATCCTGTAGCACTTGTTCCGCCAAAATAGGCGCGGTCGGGAAGAGCTCATCCGCCTTCAGCTTTTCGTGCATATTGTGACTGGGGGCGGAGGCTTCATAAACCAGACGCGCCACTTCTTTAGGGTGTTGATCCGCCAAGCGTGCCACTTCTGCGCTTACCGCACAGGTATTGAGTTGTTTGACGGCTAAAGCATCCGTACTGGTGGGAACGGGCAGGGGTTGTTGTTGATACGTATCATGAGTCGGATTGAGATAGGCGGACATGATTAACGATTGATATAGAGGGTTTAAGGGGGGGGTATTTTGCGTTAAGTGATCAGGGCGCGCTAATAAATCAAGGGTTTCGCCGACCGTTTTTTCAGCATCCAGACCAGGAAGGCAGGGTTCATTTAATCGTTTTTGTAGATAATACAAAGTTGAATGTTCATCGTCTCCGCATTGATCGCTCAAGGCGCCTTGGTACAGTAGCTGTCGCAACGCATTTTGACGAGCGGGGTCGGAGGCAAAACGAGCTTCCAACTGCCGAAACCACTGAATCCGCTCAGGAATGGTTTCCATCATTTCAGGCTTCTCCTGTGAAGTGTTTTGCTTGGGCACGACGGATGCTGGTGCAAGCCCCTTTTGGGGAAAAGCGTTTAAATAAGACGCATTGACAGAAGTAAGCATGACGAAACCTTTATAAGAAAAGAGGGATTGAAGCAGAGAAGATAGTATAAGCGACAAGAGTATTATAACAAAAATAGTAAAAGTATCAAATGTATATTTATTTAAAGCTTCAGTTTTTTATTCCCGTATGGTTAAAGGGTTATTTTAGTTCATTCGCTTTTGTCATTTATTGAATGAATCAAACGGTTCTGAGGAAATGTGCTATAGTGGAAGAGTCAGTATGTTTTGTTTTGTCATCCGCTGTTTATGTCTAATTTCAACAAGATA
>JBIJBR010000197.1:0-3460 GCA_044345135.1 Vampirovibrionales bacterium | reverse complement strand
AGAAGGTTAGCTCGCAGGGGTGGGGGCGAAAATTGCGTTGAAGTTCTTGCCTTATACCTATGAAACGATTCACGCGTCGACGGGAAAGTACTGGTTGTCCCAAGAACGCTTAGAAGTGATTTGTATTTCCCTTCTGTCGATGGGTTTATTTTTGTGGCTTTTTAATACCTTTAAAAAAACAAATCCTGGTTTGCCCTATATTATCACCATTGTGGTGGGGGTTTTAATGGCCGCTTTTTTCCCACTACCCATGTTGCATATTGAACATTTACCGATTCATTTTAACTGGCCTTTGCCGAATATTGATATGCATCATCCTTCGGTTTTAATTCACATGGCGGGCTACGCGTTGATGCTAGCGACCATTGATATCATTGAACAAGTCATGTGTAATGTGGCCATTGGGAAGATGGATCCTTTACAGCGCCCTGTTTCTAGTAACAATAGCTTATTAGCGATTTGGATTTCAAATTTACTGTCGAGCTTATTCGGTGGGATGACCAATTTAGATGGTCTGGCTAAAAGTACCACCAATACCACCGCAGGGGCAATCACCAAAACGTCTAATTTAATCACGGCAGGGGTTTTATTATTCTTTGTATTTAATCATCATTTGCTGGAATACTTACCGCAGTTTTCCCTTGCGGTTTTGATGATTTTTGCTGGACTTAAAATGGTAGCGGGCATTACCCATGTGGCGGCAGAAGGGAAGTATGCCTTTATGCTGTCCTTATTCTGCGGAATCTTTGTTTTTGAAATGGGTATTTTTGAAGGGCTTTTACTGTCGTTGGCGATTCATGTTTTGGTGACTTATATGATGTATCGTCACCAGCAAACGCCTACCATGACGATGCTTCGTCACTTGTTTGAAAAATTTATGGATGACCCCATTGAACTGGCCTTAGACAATACGGCCATTGAAACGGATACCTTTACAGGCGGCAAACGTTACCGCACACTGCGCAAGTTACCGTCGGATCGTAAATTGTTTGAACGTTTTATTGAAGATTGGGCCGTTGCACTGAATAGTCATAGTCTTTTGCAAATTGTTAATTTATATGACTATGATGCGTTGCTATGGGGGACTTTTGCCAAAGAACTAGGCAGTGGCCATGTCCCGATTAAAAAGTATTTTGAACATCTCTTAGAACTTGAAGATTTAACCGTTACGTTTCAAAGTGGTGAAACACGCCAATATAATGATGTATATGTTCAGTCAGGCTCCTATGAATTTACCTACATTAAGCGTGGACATGTCATTAAAGTGCCTGCACGTTATACCTTTGTGTGTAAAAAATATATGAACAGTTGGTGCATTGTGGAACATCACTCGTCTGAATTTCCTGCTTAGCCTAGCCTCTCCCTTAAATTAGTAATCATCATCGAAAGGAAAATACTTATGTCTGCTTTAACTGTACTCGAAGCCTCCATTATTGGTGCGGGAGGTCTCGTATTTCTTCTCTTCTGGCAAAGCTTATACACCGTTTCACAAGGTAATGTGGCGGTGATTACCTCTTTTGGAAAATATGTACGAAGTGCCTCACCAGGTGTACATTTTAAGAATCCCTTTACGGAACAAATTTTCAAACGCATTTCGATTCAAAATAAAGCCATTGAAATTGAATTTACCGCGATTACGGAAGACCAAGCCAATGTTGATTTTAAGGCAATGCTTTTGTATTCCACCTTGGATGGTTCAGAAGATACCATTAAAAAAGTAGCCTTTAAATTCATTGATGAAGCCAACTTTATGCAAGCGTTGATTCGAAGTGTGGAAGGATCTATTCGGGCGTTTGTGGCACGGAAAAAGCAAAATGAAATTCTCGGTGTGCGGGAAGAAATTGTGCAAGAAGTCAAACAACACTTAGACGCACGCTTGGCGAGCTGGGGATATTGCTTAATTGATTTACAAATCAACGATATTTTATTTGATGAAGCGGTAATGCGTTCTATGGCACAGGTGGTGGCGAGCGAAAATTTAAAATTAGCGGCCTTAAATGAAGGCGAAGCCGTTTTAATTAAAGAAACCAAACGTGCAGAATCTCAAAAAATTTCAACGATTTTAAAAAGCGAAGGCATTGCCAAGCGCGAAGAAATTTTATCGATTGAACGAGTTAAAGTGGCAGAACGTTTAAAAAATGCCAATTTAGACTACAGCATTATGCAGCTGACCAGTTGGGTGGAAGCCATGAAATATATTGCGGAACATGGTTCTGGCAATACACTCTTCTTTGATGCGGGTCCTGAAGGCTTAGACAAATATGCGAAAAGAATTCAAAGTCAACAGCCACATGCCTAGCATAATCAATTCACCTAAAATAAAACCCTACCTTCCGAAGGTAGGGAACATGGCTTTGTAAGTGTTGAGAATCACCTACAAAAATTGAGAGTAAAATTTCATCTTATTTCTAAACAATTAAATCACAACAGTATCAGTAGAAAGAGAGCATAAAGGCCATGAGTCAGAGGGACATGATGTTTATTCATGGCGTAAGTTTCCTAAGCGTAAAAGAGAGAAAGCGTCGCCGATTCCGTGGCATTTTTTAGACTTATTCCCCAATACCTATACTGGACAAAATGACCAAAATCAAGGCATTGACGTTGTCAGGGAGAGAAATCCCTAAGAAATTATTTGGGTTCCCTTGAGTCGTCCCCAGCGTATTGTCGTTAGCATCACAATTGCCCGTCTTGTAATCACTTTGGCCATAGTTGGGCGTGTTCCAGTAAGATCCTACTTGAGGCTTTAACATTTGATAAGGATCGTTCTGAGTCGTTGGATTACCATAAGGCCTTGGGTGCTGGCCTTTCATTTGCTGCAGGCCCATGCCCATCAATCGGCTGGCCATCATAAAGCCCTTAATAAAATCAGGCGAACTGGCTGGGTTTGGTGTGTAGCCCCCCCCATACGTTTTATTTTGACCATATTGAGGTTGTAATAACGAAGGAGCATAACTGTTGTCGGTGGCGGGGGTGGCTCCGTAATTTAATCCAAGTGCATTGCTTGAATTTGAATTCCCATTCAGCGGGAATACCCCAAAAAATCCTTGTGGTAGAGTATTCATATAATTATTACTTTGTAATGAACCCATTCTATAAACTCCTTTTATCCCATTTTGTCTTACACATGCTTCATTCAACACAAATAAGGTGCTTGGCTCCCTTATCTTAAAAAAAATGATAGGCTTTAGTTAGCCGTGACTTAAATGCGGTCCCTCCCTGTTTAAATTGATCTTTGATAAGCCGTCCGTTTTTTGTAAATTTCCTTGATCAAACGCATGACTCTATGATTTTAAAGCGTCGTTTACGATCTTTTGTTTTTAATACCGTCTATTAAAAACATGGAAGCTTCATCCTTGAAGTTTTACGCCGTACACAAAAGCGTATTTACACATCCTTATCAAAATCTTATTGGTGTCCCTCTGCTTGAATAAAGTGAAAGGAAGCATCCGAATTGCGTATT
>JBIJBR010000084.1:0-6950 GCA_044345135.1 Vampirovibrionales bacterium | reverse complement strand
GATACCACCCTTATGATGACTTATACCGCACCCCTCAACGTAACGACTTCAAATCCCTTTACGATTCAAAAAAGCATTCAACTCAACACGTCTGAATCCAGCATACAAAATGATCAAGCCTTACGGGGCTTTGATCTTGACAAAAATCATAGTGTTTCTTTCGATGAGTTCAAAAATAGCAAATTTTTTGTGTCAGGCACCGCGGACAATGTCGCAGAAGGAAAGTTCACGTCCCTTCAATTGGTCATGAAAAACCATAATGCGACCCATAGCAATATTATTTCTGAATTTACGAAAAAAAATAGAATCGAACAAAAAAAGACCGACTTACTTCACATTGAAAAACATAAAATTGAAATGGACCTCAAGCTGTCTAAATCTCAGTTAGAATCCTTTATTGATTCGCAAAAAAACATCCCTAGTGATAAACAAAACCCTAACGACTATATTCAATCCCTTGAAAAATACACCCGTTTAATGAAAACCGATACGGAACGCTTAAATAGTTTTAATTCGGCTCATTCTGAACTCGGAACACCCAGCGTCTTTTTATTAAAACTGCTTCAAACACAACAACGCACAGAATTTACAGACCCCAACTACGCCAACTTAGAAAGCGAAATTGATCGTATTGAATCGAGTGAATACCCTTCTGCCTAATCATTTTACGTTCATCCTGAGTAAAGAGCGATCTTCTGTTAAAAGGTCGCTCTTTCGTATTTTCAGACGCGCTAAACGTTACAGCGTGGCCAATACCGATTTTAAGGCTTCATGCTTGACCATGCCTTGCTCAGCGAAACGAATAACGCCCTTCGCGTCAATCACGTACACCGTTCGTTGTAAGCCTCCATCGGCTTTAATCACCGAATAAGCGTTCGCCATCGTTTTTTCTGCATCCACCAAAATCGGGAAGGTATAACCGTATTTTTCAGCAAAGCTTTGGTGAGACGTCAGACTACCGAAATTAGAAGCCAGCACCACGGCATTCAAGTTTTGAAAGACGGCGAGTTCGTCCTGCAGGGCGCAGAGCTGCTTGGTGCATCCAGGGGTTTTATCTCTTGGGTAAAACATCAAGACTATATTTTGACCTATAAAATCGTCCAAGCGAAGTGTCTTATCCACGCCAACCCCACTGGCGGGCAAGTCAAAGGAAGGGGCAACGCTTCCCACGGCTAAAGGCTTTAATGTGGGGTCAGGCTTAGGAAAGGCCATGGTGTTTTATCCTTCTTAAACAGGGGGGATTTTTTCGCCGTTCCCCTTACTATACTCGTATACTTTACCTATTGTCTTGCGTGGAAAGAGAAAGGGCATAATTTCAACTTAAGTAACTCAAGCACTTCCAGCACATACAAAGCAAGTCAATATTCAGCGACTGTATTATAGCACAGAGGAGGGTCGTTAAACCCTCCATTCTGTTACGGTACTATTGTTTGCTTTTATCCTGCCAAGCCATTGGGGAATAATCCACCCCCAAAAAAGCTTTCAGGGGACAAGCCACCGCCTTGTAAGAGGTTCATAATACCCCCGCCAACCCCTGGAGGTAAGATCCCTTTCAGGAAGTCGAGACCAAGGCCTGATGACCCATAGCCACCTTTATCTTGACCAGACGTGTAGCTGGCCATGGTGTAGCCGTTACCCGTTTGAGTCTTCGCGCTATAGTGTTGAGAAGGGGAGCATTCATCCTTCCCACTACTAAGGTGGAGCTTTGGCGCGTAGAAGAAACTGTTATCTACAGCACTGAAGGCATGGGAAGTGGAAGGCGCACTATAGCTCAATGTATTGGGGGCGTAGATTTGCGTATTATTCCACTTGGAATAGTCATGGAGGCTATTGTCCTTATAGGAATAGGACTGTTGATTATTATAATAACTGGAATTATCCGTATAGTGCTTGGAATAATCAGGCGCCGAAATAGTGGTCTGATTTTTCCATGAATTGTCCGTATACGCCTTGGAGTTGTCTACCGCGTAATTGAACTGGTGCGTGGAATAATCTTTCGGTGCATACGTGTTGGTTGGAGAATACGTATTGGTCGGTGAATAATTCGTCGGGCTGTAATTGGAATACGCCAACTGTTGTTGTAGATTGGTATTCGTCGGACTGTAATTCGTATAAGCCTGTTGTTGGTTATTATACGAAGTTTGCGGATTATTATACCGATACGTCGTCGGAGGGGGGGGAGGGGTAGGCGTATAGCCTCCGTAGGCAGGAGCACTACCATAGTTGGGGGGATAAGTGGCGATCATAAAAGATCCTTTCGATTACAGGAGAGGGAAAGCAACGAGAGGCAGAGGGAAAAATAAAACGTTTATTATAAAACAGGTATTATAGATCCGTAAGACCTAATACGAAGAGAGCGCAAAGAGAAGTCAGAGCCTCTTGAACAGGGAAAACGAAGCAAGGTTCCTTTCTATGGGGTTAAGTACGAAAACGAGGGAAAAAAATAAGAAAACTAAGAGAAAATAAAAAAACTAAGAGTAGGAATAAAAATAAGTAGGGCTAAAAATAACAGGAACGACTTAGGCGCCGAAAAGACCACCGAAGAGGCCTCCACCCTCTTTACCGCCTCCTAATAGTTTAGGCAGAAATAACCCGACTGCCCCGCCAATAAGAGCGGACATCCAATCAAAATTTTCGAGGAATCCACCCTCTTTTTTGGTTTTATCCTGTGCTCTATAACGATCTAAAAAATTAGACGAATCATAACGATTAGACGTGTCATAACGATAAGACGAGTCATAATCATTACTTCGGCTAAAGTAGTCAGACGAATTTAAACGATTGGTAAGAGAAGGAGAGGGATAAAGAAAATCTTTAAAAGGGTTGTTTGTGCTTATACCAGAATACTTAAGATCTGACAAAGAATAGGGGGAAAGTGAAACAATCATGAGAATAAAACATCCTTAATTACATAGGGGGAGTGATTAAAATAAAAGCGGTGTTTACCTGCTTGTTTTAATAAAGATAAATAGTAATAAGGAATTGACAATTGTTAATAAAAAGTTACAGGTTATTAGAACTTATGACGAAAAGGTCAAACAGTAAGTTTTTTGGCGTTGCACACTTAACTATTTCCCCCCCCCTTTTTTTCTTAATGAAAAAAGGGGATACTTTAAGCCAAAGGGGCTTCTGAACGTTCGTGCGATCCACAAACATACTGAATCGCGGCGTTTAAACTCAGCGGGTTGGCGAGCCCTTGACCGACAATATCGCTGGCCATCCCGTGACTCACACTGGTTCTTAAAAAGGGCAGGCCAATGGTCACATTCACGGCTTCAAAACCCCCTAAGAGTTTCATGGCAATGAGTCCTTGATCATGATAAGGACTAATAACCGCGTCGTAGCCTTTGGCAGAACCAGCGTGAAAGCCTCTAAAAAAGGCATCCGCAGGCAGAGGCGACGACATGTCCACCTGGGGAAAATGCTCATGCACCCATGCTTGCAAGGGCCGTAAAATGCGGGCTTCTTCTTCTCCGCCAATTTCTCCTGCATGAGGATTCACCCCTAAGAGAGCCAAACGAAGCGCTTTTTCAGGCAACGACTGCCGTAAATGTATAATCAAGGTCCTTAACGACTGTTGCGCTTGCTCTAAATTTAAGGTCTGACTGACTTGGGCAAGCGGTACATGACGGGTTAAAAGCAATAAACGAAAATTTTGGTAGATAAAAAACATGTCCGCCTGCATAGGGGCTTGTTCATGGGGGTGTGCCGCATTAACGAAGGCTTCTAAGGCTTCTGTATGGCCTGTATAAGGGATCCCTGCCTGCCACCAGTTCGCTTTTGAAATGGGATTGGTTACCACGCCTAAGACGCGTTGATTCAACGCGTCCTGTACCGCCTCCTTCACCGCGAGATAAGCCGCTTCCCCACTGTGGCGCGTCGGGGGAGTCGCGTGTACAGCAATAAGCGTGGGGTATTGGCTCGCCAAGGTTTGTAGAGGCGTCAAGCCCAAGGAAACGGCAAGGGCATCCCCCGTGGGAATGTCGCCATAAAAACGAAGAGAATGCGAAGGCTTCGCTTGATTGACCCACGCATTGGCCACTTTTAAAGACAACTCAGGCCCAATGCCTTGGGTATCTCCTAGGGTGACGGCAATGCTCGGGGTCGTGGCGTTCAATGAAGCACAGGCTCCTTTGTTCTTTTGTCGCGTTATTTTAGATCTCTGTCGATTTTACTAGAAAGAGGCGTCTTTGACTAGGGGGAAGGGCTTGAGCCTGAGGAAGCGACTTCTAGAAGGCATGGCAAGAAAGAAGCCGTACTCTAAAATTAAGAAATATGAAGAAAGATAACCGAACGTAACAAAGCAGGCCGATGCCTTGTGTTCTGAGCGAAGTCCTGACTATACTAGACGTATTAAACCTTAATCCAATGTCGACACGACTGAGTCACCGTGGTTTATTTCAAGGACGCTTTGCATGATGATGTCTCTTTTTTATACAGGTTCTTTTAAGCAGGTCAGTATTACGCTTGCCGCGCACCATGTCGTCAGCGCTTTGCTTCAGTTGCAGGGTCGCCTCCACCAACTTTGCCTTAAAAAAGAAACCAGTACGACGATCAAATCGCTTAAAACGCATCTTCAATCGCATATCTTACAGACCTTGACACAGCTACAAGCCTTGGTGAAAAGCGCCACGGATGAAGAAGGCACCACCGATGCCTTACTGCTTCCGCTGCAAAACATCCAACAAGAAAGTAAGCGTCTGGCTCGACTCATGCAAGCCTTAGATCCTCAGGCGCCTCGTATGGAAATGCTCCATTTATTGAATGCCGTTTTACCGCTTTCTTTCTTAAATGACATGGACAGTCGGGTCTTTTTAATGGATAGTCCTAGTGCCGCGTTGGACTGGCCTTTACCTACGGTTTTGGTGGAGCGATTGCCTTCTGTTTATCATACTTTACCGACTCAATGGATGGTCGCGTCTTACGCGTTTCTCAATACATGGGCCGAACAATTACAGCCTGCTTTAGAAGGCGAAAAGCAGACATCGGTTTCAACATGGAAAATAGCGATGACGGCTCATGTGCTCGGGATTCGGGTTTGGGGGGCCGCCTATTATATGGAATGGATCGTGGCGCATCTGGTGAATCGAGATTATTTGGCGCTTGCCAAAGTCGAACCGTTGCTCTTGGACGCCCTTCATTTCTTTGGTACGACCACGCCTCAAGTGCTTCGTTTACATAGTGTGGTAGAAGCGCTTAGTCAAGACGTGTCGTCGTTAAGCAAGCGTATGCGCGATGATGTCGAAGACGTGGATTTTAAATCTATTTTACGCATGGTCGACCACCAAGTGAGTCGAACCGATAGCTTTAGTGAACGCCACACGGCAGAAGCCTTGCTTTTACAAGCGCGCTTGAAAGAAGGACTCCCTGTTTCAGCGATTCAGCATAATGATTTAAACGAAGTCTGGACTAAACTTCAAGCCCTTGGCCTGACTGAAGAAAGTACAGAAACCCCTGATTATGAAGCCTTGCACGAACAAGGCGCGATTTATCAACTTATTGCCCAAGTACGAGAAACCCCTGTGGGCGCCAAAGAAATGATGTTGGCGGCGTGGATGCATCGATTAGAAGACGCCTTTTCGACCCTAGACGGGATCATGCAAGTGGCGCCTGACGATTTTTCCGATTGGTGGGACGCCTTTTGGCCTTCACAAGACGCCTTTCAACAACGTTTTATGAAGTCCATTGAAACGGCGGATGTTCATCACGTTTTATTGGGACAGCCTCGTCGTCATTGTCGAAAATCCTCGACTCCCTCCAACCGTCATTCAACAAATGCTCAAGCGTCTGTTGCCTTAAAGCCTTTTAGTTTTGTGTAAGGAAATTGAGCCCTATGACGATTATGAATGAATCTCAAATTTTGGCCCGTTTGGTGCATCCTGACCCTGAAAAGCGTTTAACCATTACCCCCCTCATCGCCCCTGAAGAACAATTTGGCCCCACGTCTTTAGATTTACGCTTGGGAACCGATTTTCAAGTCATGCGTCGATCCAACTATACGCATGTGGATCCTTTGGCGGATCCCGTTCAATTACAACAAGAAATGCATGAATTGTGGGAATGGGTTCATGTCCCTGTTGGGGAACCCTTTGTCTTGCATCCTGGTGAATTTGCCTTGGCCTCGACTTTAGAACATATCCGTATTCCCTTGGACTTGTCGGCTCGTCTAGAAGGTCGTAGTACATGGGGGCGCCTTGGCCTTCAAATCCATGCCACGGCGGGCTTTGTGGACCCCGGTTTTTCAGGTTCTTTGACGTTTGAACTTTCCAATGTCTCTATGGTGCCACTGCCTTTATATCCAGGGGTTCGGGTGTCTCAAATTTGTTTTTATGAAGGACGCGAAACCTTATTACCCTATGCTAAAAAACGTTTTAGTAAATACAGTGGTAGGCCTTCAACGGCATCTTCCGCCTTTTATCGAGACCCTGAATATGCACGCTTGCGTCAGGCCCTAGAAGGTGAAGGTCGTCGTGTCAGCGTCTAGCCCAGTGCGTGTAGCCCCTGTAGAAGAGGCGTTGCGTCGGGTTCGTCAGGCGTTAGATGCTCAGACTTATTTTAAATTGATTTGCGGGGCGAGTTTTCAAGACCTTTCCAAAATCGAAGCCTTGGTTGAAGTGTACGCCTACGCCGGTGCCGATTGTATTGACATTGCTTGTGAACCCCCTGTTTTAGAAGCCGCTTTGCGTGCCTATGAAAAACTCCCCGAAAATATTTCCAAGCCTTTGTTAATGGTGAGCTTAGATGTGGATGGGGATCCTCATTTTCGTAAGGTACAGGTGACGCGTTCGCGTTGTGTGGATTGTGGAGATTGTCTTTCCTCTTGACCTGTAGAAGCACTGTCTTTCGATACCAGCCAGCAATTTCAGATTAATGACGCCCGTTGCTATGGGTGTTCTCGTTGTCTGCCCACCTGCCCCACGGAGGCTTTGTCCTTTAAAGCCCTTCAATAT
>JBIJBR010000083.1:0-7011 GCA_044345135.1 Vampirovibrionales bacterium | reverse complement strand
TTGGGAATATGGGGTTCAATAAGCGCCCATTGACTGTCAGTTAAGGGTTTATAGGCCATTTTTCAAGGTGTCCAAAACAAATAATAATACCCTCTATTCTAACACAAACTTACCGTATTGGTTCTAAGTCTTATGAACAAGGCTATAAAGCTCAAGGGTTTAAATTTGAAAAAACTAAGCCTAAATCCGCCGCAGAGTAAATAAAGTATCTCTTAATTCGGTCGCCTTGTCGAAATCCAACAACTTGGCGGCCGCCTTCATCTCCGCTTCTAATTGTTCCAGTAAGGTCGCTTGCTTGTCCGCAGGCAAGGTCTTAAAGACATCAGGGTGCATCCAATCCCCCTTCTGAGGTGTACTTCCTTCTGGTGCACCCTTCGCCCCCCCGAGCATGGCCAATAACCCGTTGTTGATTTCCTTTTTAATGGTCACGGGCACCACGCCATGTTCCGTATTATACGCCATTTGCTTTTGCCGACGACGTGAGGTTTCCTCCATCGCACGTTGCATGCTCGGCGTGACTTTATCCGCAAACAAAATCACCCGCCCCGCCGCATTTCGAGCCGCCCGCCCAATGGTTTGAATCAAGGCATGATCACTGCGTAAAAAGCCTTCCTTGTCTGCATCCATAATACAGACCAAGCTGACTTCGGGAAGATCTAAGCCTTCTCTCAGCAAGTTTACCCCCACCAAAATATCAAAATGCCCCAAGCGTAAATCCTGAATAATCTGTACCCGTTCCATGGGCTTAATGTCACTATGCAAGTAACGCACTTGCAAGCCCATATTTTGCATATACTCGCTTAAATCTTCCGCCATCCGTTTGGTGAGTGTGGTAATCAGCACCCGTTCATCCCGCGCTAAAACCACTTCAATTTCGCTGACCAACTTGTCCACTTGGCCTGCAGTGGGGCAGACTTCGACCAAAGGGTCCAATAAACCCGTAGGGCGAATGACTTGTTCGGCGATATAGGCACTTTCCGCCAATTCGTATCGACTCGGCGTGGCGGACACATACAGCAGCTGCCCCACCCGTGCCATGAATTCGTCAAAAATTAAGGGGCGGTTGTCTTGCGCACACGGCAGGCGAAAGCCATAGTCCACCAAGGTTTGCTTACGAGAGCGATCCCCATGATACATCCCCCGTAATTGGGGAATCGTCACATGGCTTTCATCAATAAACATCAGCATGTCCGACGGAAAATAATCGATCAAGGTTTTAGGCGGTGAGCCTGGGGGACGGCCTTCAAAAATACGGCTATAATTTTCAACCCCTGGGCAATAGCCGAGCTCCTTAATACTTTCCATGTCTCGTAAGGTGCGCTGTTCCAAGCGTTGCGCTTCAAGATTTTTATCTTCATGCACCAATTGCGCCAAGCGTTCTTTGAGTTCAAGCTTAATTTGAGCCAAGGCCTTGTCGATATAACCTTCATCGGTGACGTAGTGAACCGCGGGGTAAAGCACATAACGCGGCAAGCTTTGGAGGACTTCACCTGTCGTCGAATCCATAAAGTAAATGGATTCTAAGGTTTCATCAAAAAATTCTAAACGCAAAACGACTTCTTCGTTGGCGGGGAAGACGTCAATCACATCACCGCGCATTCTAAAATGCGAGCGCGTTAATTCTAAATCGTTTCGCATATATTGATTTCTCAATAACTGATGCAGCAAGGCTTCGCGTTCATAGTCCACGCCCACTTCAAAGCGAATGGCGGAGTCTAAATAAACCTCTGGCATCCCCAAACCGTAAATGCAAGACACTGATGAGACCACAATGACATCCCGTCGTTCAAAGAGCGATCGCGTGGCCGAGTGGCGCATACGGTCAATTTCTTCGTTAATGGTGGCCGTTTTTTCAATGTAAGTGTCCGAACGCGGAATATAGGCTTCAGGCTGATAGAAATCGTAGTAACTAATAAAATATTCCACGGCATTTTCAGGAAAAAATTCTTTAATTTCATTATACAATTGTGCTGCCAAGGTTTTATTATGCGCCATAATCAAGGTCGGGCGCTGCAAGTGCTGAATCACACTGGCCATGGTGAAGGTTTTCCCTGTGCCTGTGGCGCCCAATAGCGTCATGGCACGGGTAGCGGGATTCTGAAGATGTTCAACAATTTCCGCAATGGCGGTGGGTTGATCTCCCGCAGGGGCATAGGGGGTGTGGAGTCGAAAGACATCGGGGGCTTCTAGGTGGGGCGTGAACATGGGGTAACCTTTAGGGTGAAGCGTCTATTTTCCTCATCAAACCGCCAATGCTTCTTCTTGACAAGCAACGGTTGTATTGAGGCTTTCTAAATCCGCTTTTATTTTTTTAGCCAAAATCCGTGCCATGCGAACAGGCACTGCATTTCCAATCATTTTATAGCCAGTCGCCACATGGGTATAATAAAAAATAAAGTCATCGGGAAAGGTTTGGATTCTCGCACATTCTCTAACACTCAAGCGACGATACAAATGTTCTTGTCTTGGTACAAAGATACGTTTGTTCTGCTCGACAAACAACATTTTAGGGGCTTGTGGATGCAAAGGAGCATGACGCCCCCCTGCTTGAATCGTGAAAGAAACCTCATTCCACGCCCTCACACGATTACGAGACATATAAATCGTGGAAAATCCGCCCGTCATATATTCGTGATTTGCTATTGTACAAGCCGTGTGATTCGTTTTATTCTGCCATAACGCAGGGACGGCGGTATTGTGCAAGTCGAAAATAGCATCCGCCAAAGTCACTTTTTCTGAAAAACAAGGTGTAGAAACTTCAGGGAACTCAAACGTCAAGCCCAAATCGCTACGGTAGCCTACAAAAAAGACCCGTTTTCTGTCTTGAGGAACACCATAATCCGCGACATTTAAGAGCTTAAAACTCAAGGTATAGCCACAATCTCTAAATAGAGCTTTGATATTGTCTAACGCCTCACGATGACGAGGCAATAACATTCCCGAAACATTTTCCGCCAAAAAGAACTTGGGTTGCTTGGCTTTAAGCATCCGAATAAAGTCATAAAACAATTGCCCACGCTTATCATTGATGCCACGCAACGCACCTGCTTCACTCCAACTTTGACAAGGCGGTCCACCTATAATACCGTCACAGTCAGGCAGTTCAGATGCTTCAATATCGGTAATGCTTCGTCTGTCTAAAACCGTGTGGAGGTGGTTCTTTTCATAGGTTTCCCAAATCTCTTTGTCGTATTCATTAGCCCACAACACGTCAAAACCTGCTTGTGAAAAACCAAGGTCTAATCCACCAGCCCCAGCAAAGAAAGTAGCAATTTTCATAGAGAAGACTCCTTAGGGCTTGGTAAATTTTATTAACTTAGCCTTGACTTGTTTAACAGGATTATTGGGATCATCAATCAAGACATCATGAATAGAAAGCCCCAAATCTTGAGCTTCAAGTAAGAGAGATTTATCTTTTTGTGAAAAACGATTAAATTTTTCAATCGTCATTAAGCAAGTCAAAGAAAAGCTTGCGTGTGAATCAGGCAAGTTTAGAGTTCTAAAAATCTTAAAGGGACTTTCAATATGCCACATTCCTCGTACTCGAAGATATGTAATACCTAAGGGATCCACTTTTTTAATTTTGCCCAGTTCTTTTGTTGGTGAAAAATCTACATCGGGGATTTCTACAATACCACGGTTGATTTTTTGTTTAAGATTTAAGTAAATGGATTCATCGGCAACAAAGCAATCTCCATTTTGCTTATGCACACCAATGACATATAAAAGATCTTTTTTAGTCCATTCTTCAGCATCCTTACACCCTTGAGTGATTAAAGGACTATCTATACGCAAAGTGCGTTTAGGGTGAGAGCTATTTAAGGCTAAATTAGTGAGGGCCTTTTCGATTTTTTTAACCTCAATCGCATCGCCATTTTTTAACATCATATCAGGCGGACTGTTTTTATTACCCAAGTAAGAAAAGACTTCTTGAAATGCCTTTTTTTGTTCTTCTGCTTGCAAATGCAACGATTGAGAAAAGGCTTTTTTGGCGTAGTCTTCCAAAGCATCACCCATGGCATTCGCACGATTAGAATTAAGTGTAGATCCTACTAAAGATACTTCATTAGAATACTTTACAATATGTAAAATAGCTTTTAAAACATTCATGCAGACTTCCTTCTAATAATAACGAAGTATAGCATTTAAAAAATAGAACGCTATAATTGGATGTTAAAATCTTTACAAAAGCCAATAAAGAGTCCCCTTGAGTTTGTTTATCTTCTTTACAATGCCTGTTAACCTATAACGCCCAAAACAAGCACGCCATCCGTATGACAACGCCGTTTCGCACCTACTGATTAATCAACGATTTGGGTTGCTTGGCTAAATCTGCATGCAATTCCATGCCAAAGAACATTAACGATATTAAGAGTAATAAAATGACGTGTTTTTTCATAATCAACCTTTGAAAAGAGTAAGGTAATAAAAAGGCGAGACAGGGACAAAAAAGACCCGAAAAACGAAAAGCTTCCTGAGCAGAACACCAAGGAAGCTTTCAACCGAATTTAAAAGGCTTATCGGATTTCAGTCACTACCAATAAATGGTAGCCAAATTGCGTTTGAATCGGTTCACTAATTTCACCCACGGGTTGCGTAAAAGCCGCTTGATCAAATTCAGGCACCATGCGTCCACGTCCAAAAAATCCTAAATCCCCACCATTACGGCCTGAAGGACATTTGGAAACCACTTTAGCCACTTCTTCAAAGGACTTACCGGCCAAAATTTCTTGACGTAAGCGCGTCGCTTCTTCTTCGGATTCCACCAATAAATGGCTGGCACGGACTTCATTAATGACATTTACCATACAATGCTTCCTTATTCATGACGCCCCCTATACCACATCATCGTCGTAGAGAGGAGGGAACAACACTTCCGAATAGATAAGACGGAATATCCTTGAAGTCTAGCATAAAGAATCCAAAATTCAAGACCTGTCAACCCACTACGGCAAAGACTTCATGGCATTATAAAACGCCGTCGCATGGGGTTCGCCTTCTTTAGGAAGACGGGGCATTAAGCGAAGATACAAATGGCCTATGTCTTGACTGGGTTGTTTCATATTCGGAAAACCCGCTTGACGAATTCGTAATTTATGCCCCGTTTGGCTGTAGGGCGGGATGGTCATTTGTATGGATTCCCCTGAAGGGAGAGTCACAGGGACCTTGCCCCCCAACACCATGATGGATACTGGTACTTCTAAGTCGTGGTAAATATCGAGGCCGTCAAGAATAAACCCTTTGGGCAAATCCAAAGTCACCTTAAGATAAAGATCCCCCTGCCGCCCTGCGGTATAAGCAGAGCCCTTCCCTGCCCCTTGGACTCTTATTTTTTTACCGGTGGTCACGCCTTTGGGAATTTGAATCGTCACGTCTCGCTTGAGAGAACTTGAATAAAAGGAACGCTCGCCCCCTAAAATGGCTTCTTTCAAAGAAATGGACAGCCCTTGCTCAATATCAAGGGATTCTTGTGGTCGTGGCGCCGCACTAGACGCATTGGAGCGAGCATAGGCGGATTGGGGACGAGGACGACTACCCCCACCAAAAAAGGCTTCAAAAAAGTCAGAAAAACCAGAAGCGCCCGCCCCTGCTCGACTTTGACCACCGAATAAATCTTCAAAGCCAACCCCCGCAGCCCCCGCGCCCGCCCATTGTTGATAGGCCCCTGCACCACTAGGCCCACCTGCTTGTTTCCATTGTGTCCCTAGGGTGTCGTAGCGTTGACGCTTTTCAGGATCACCCAATACCTCATAGGCTTCGCCCAATTCTTTAAATTTTTCAGCATGTTCGGGGTGTAGATCAGGGTGAAATTGCTTGGCTTTTTTACGATACGCCGATTTAATCAGCTTTGCATCGGCATGCCGATCTACACCTAGAATTACATAATAGTCTTTATAATCCATAGGGGGAAACACTCTTTATTATCAATAATTTTAAGTACACAAGCTTTAAACTAAGAATACTTTACCTTAAAAATCATTTCAAGGCACGGCTTAAATCGTGTTGACCTTTAGTTAAGAAAGGAGGACTTTCAAGGAAAAATAAACGGCTTTTAAGGCGTGTACATAAACGTACATAACAAAAAAACGGCTTGTTTTGACACGGCAAGCACCCTTGATAAGCGGAAGATCCGCATGATCTAGCAGGGAGGGGTTGTAAATTTTAAGGTATACGCCGTGGTATTGCGAAAGCCATCCGCGTCTCGTAATTCACCTTTGTCATTCAGAATGAGTCGATTAGAAGTATTACAAGGCACCGTCCCTTGAACAAATAAGCTATTGCCCCCTGGATATTGCAGCGTTTGCGAAATTTTTCCAGAATCGATCGATGTGTTTTTTTTAAAAACCAAGCCACTAAATTCGTCTTGCGTATAAGGGGGATACTTACTTTCTAAAACATTCATCGCAATTTGACTACGGTAATTGTAAATGGCGCCTTCCGTGGGGTGGTCTGCCACATATAAGGAACGCTCATCCATCGCGCCTCTAAAAATGATTTGTACATTTAAAATCATCGCCGTGGACGGAAGGGTCTGTGTGGTCGTGTTGGTAGGCCAATTGGCGACCACATAAGTGCCATCCGCCTTACGGTAGCGATATGCAATAGGGACCGCAAAGCCTTTGCTATAGGCATGCGTTCCTGTATTATTCCACCAATCATTAAAATGTAGCGTATCGCTAGAGGTCCCATCCCGCTGTAGCAAAGAGCTCCCTAAGGCAATCGCCGTGTCGGGTTCTATACTTTGACTCGACACCACCTTAAAACGAATACTTTCATTACTCAATCCTTCGGGTTCCAGTTGGACCAAGTGTGTTTCCGAATAAAGCTTTTGGGTAGAGGAGGCGCATTGAGCGTAATCAGGGCCCGTACTACTTCCTTCAATCGCATCATAGGCAATGGCTTTCGTCTCTTTATCCGCACAAACAAAAGAACGAACCCCCACATAAATCGGGTTTTCAATATTATAGAGAAAAACCCCTTCGTTTACTTTAGTCGTACTTAAGCTATAAG
>JBIJBR010000003.1:0-22653 GCA_044345135.1 Vampirovibrionales bacterium | reverse complement strand
AAAGTCGTCCCTGGATAGAAACTAAAACCTGTCGCATCCCCCAGAGACCCCACCCGTTCCTTACGATGAGGATAGTACGCGCCATGGGCTTGCGCTGCATCTTCAATCACTTTTAAGTTATATTGTTTCGCCACCTGCAGGATAGGGCCCATATCAACCGCTTGACCATATAAATGCACCACCATAATCGCCTTGGTTTTTGACGTAATGGCGGATTCTATTTGAGCGCTGTCGATATTATAGGTGTGCAAGCAGGGTTCGACCAAAACGGGGATTAACTGATTTTGTGAAATTGCTAGAATACTGGCAATATAGGTATTGGCGGGGACAATGACTTCACTGCCTGCTTCAAACGCATAGGCTTTGAGAATCAAACTTAAGGCATCCAAACCATTGGCCACCCCAATGCAATGTTTAACGCCACAATAATCGGCAAAGGCCTGAGCGAACCGTTCATTTTCCTGCCCAAGGAGATACCAGCCCGAGTCTAGCACACGCTGAAAGGCCTCGTCCACCGCAGGACGATACCGCGCATTCATCGCCTTTAAATCAAGAAAAGGAATCATAGCAACAATCTCTTCAAATCCGAAGTCAATTTAGACGCGCCTGCCTCAGTAAGATGATCAAAATCACCAAAATCTTCCCACTCGAACTGTGAATCTGAAAAATAATTGCATAGGGTAATATCTTGCCCCTCAATCATTGAGTACAAAGAAGCAAATAATTCAGATTCATGAGGTAAACAATCCAAATAATCTCTTCTTGCAGGAGGAATTAAAATAAACACGTCCATCCCTTCCTGCTGGGCCATGTCAAGAAAACGAACCAAGTAAGAAAGAACATCATTTTTTCTCTCATTTTCCCTTAAATGTGTTTTTACTCTCTCTTTGACAGGAGCATTTTGATCAAAATAACGATTTAACCGAACATAGCCTTGTGTATTAACCCTGTCTCTCACCAAAGGAAATCGCTTTTTACTTAAGGATTCATACACTTTATAAAGTTCCCCTAGATTCTGGTCATCAGGCAATTTATAGTCAATATCATATAACCATTTAAAATAATTACACACCTCATAATCAATTGTTTTTTGGACTTCTAAGCCTGAGGAAAAAACAGAGTACACTAAAATAATTCGTTTAAGTTTAAGCGACTTTTTCAATTTATTCAGTAAATGAAAAGAATAATACAGGTCTTGGCTGGTTGAGCACAAATTAAAACTATTGGGTGAAAATTGAGGCGTATCAATACCATAAGCCCCATGAGAAGAACCTAAAATCAAAGTATCGATCGACGACATATTTTGTTTCAGCATCCAAAATTTTTGGCTTATTTCATGTTCATAAAAACCATGAGACAGAGATTTACCACGAAAAAAATCAATCCATTTTTGTATCAAAGGGAGTTTCATTCTAGTTCCTTTTGCGAAAAGAGCAGGTGCACTGATAAAGATCTCAAAAAGAGATATTAAATATGTTCGGTACGATATTAAAATCTTCTTTTTGTTTTCGTCAACCCTAATATTTCGAACACTTTTTCGTCAATAACTGCGTCTGCATAAATATACTCCGTTCCTTCTTTTATGGTATTGGTCGCATTTCTAAATTTTTTAAGTAAATTTTTTCGTACCCAACTCATGTGATGACAAACAACAGCATCGTACATAAATATATAGGGATGTTTAATGTGATTTAAACACCGTGTCGGATCAACTACAATAGGGGCATTGCTTTGGTTACACAATCTACGTTTAGAGGTTAATTGTGAGATAAAAGGAATGGCGTAGTTGGCAATTTCTTTTTGTTGATATTGGGGAGTATTAACGTAATTTCTATGAAAACAAAAGGTGGTATCATAATTGTGTTTTAAGATTTTTTCTTTGGCCCCCTGTATTTCTTCCGCGTGATAGAACTCATCTACATCCATCACAAGTAAATAATTACATTTTGCCTTTCGTATAGCTTGAACGCCTATATTTCTTTTGAAAAGTTCATTATCTATTGGTGTTTTTGAAGCATCAGGTTCAAAGAAAATAATTTCATCAATAAGCTTTTTTTCTTTTAATGAAAGTAGCAAGTCATAAAGACAAGCCTCTACAGGTTCTCCATGCCAAGAAGTGCTTTGGTAGACGACATTAATATAATGGGCAGAAGATCTCACCGATTGCAAAGAGGCTTCTAACAGCTCCTCTCCGTCAAATAAGCTATAGGTAATCCCTAATTTAAAGGTTTCTATCTTTTCAGACAAGAAGAAGAGCTTGATTGACTCCCTCGCTTTTATGCGTTTTTTCCTACTCAGTGAAACGCAATCAAGATATCGTGACAGGGTTTTTACGCTTTTCCCTGCTTGAATAATAATATTTTTTAGCATGACCTAATGAATGCTCCTTGCAGGATTACCGATAACCGTTGTATGCGCGGGGACGTCCTTCGTAACCACGGCACCCGCTCCCACCATGGCATGTTGACCAATGGTCACCCCAGGTAAAATCGTAGCATTCGCCCCGATAGAGGCCCCTGCTTCAATGGTAATGCCTTGCAGCAGAAAGTCTCGATTCCCCGACTGAGGGTACTTGTCATTACAAAAGGTGACATTTGGACCAATAAAGACATCATCCGCAATACGAAGGCCATCCCACAACTGCACCCCATTTTTGACCGTGACCCGACTACCCAGTACCACCTTGTTTTCAATCAAGACATGAGCGCAAATGTTACAGGCTTCCCCAATTTGAGCCTCTGGCAAAATAACACAAAACTGCCAAATACGTGTTCCTTTCCCAATATGGGGGCTTTGGACATCTGACAAGGGATGAATAAACGTCATAAGCCAGATACCTCTTTCAAAAAGTCGTCGTAGTCGCGGATGTATTCTTCAGGGTGGTAATGAGCGCTGGCCAAGACCAACAGCACGCAGCCTTGCGAAAAATCAAACATCTCTCTCCATAACATTTTACCCACATACAAGCCTTTTTCAGGGGTATTGAGTTCAAAAACCCCAACCATTTGGCCGTCATCCACCTTCACCTTACAAGACCCATTGACACACACCAAGACTTGTTCCAAGTCTCGATGCGCATGAGCACCGCGGGGGACATCTCGTTTGGTGTCGTAAATATAGTAAATGCGTTGAATGTCAAACGGAATATTTTTCTGAGATTCTAAAGAAACCAAGCTCCCTCGAAGATCACCAAAAGCCTTAAAGTCTAACAAATGGTAGTTAGGCATCGTGCAAAATCCTTTACATCAACATAATTTATTATACAGGCAAGACTTCTTTTGAACAGAGCTACCTAGGTCGTGATATAAAATACTCGATTACTCTATTTCTCGATGCACAGGGTAGCCTTCTGTTAACAAGAGCTTTTCCTTTTGAGCGTCTTTCAAATCCTCGTGAATCATTTCCTTTACCAAGTCCGCCAATTGGTACTGAGGCGTCCACCCCAGTGCGTGACGTGCTTTAGACGCGTCCCCCAATAATAAATCTACTTCGGTAGGACGAAAATACGTAGGGTCCACTTCAATCACAACCTGACCTGTGGCAGTGTCCACGCCTTTTTCATCCACGCCTTGTCCTTGCCAAGCCAAGTGAATACCCAGTTCGGCAAAGGCCATTTGGCAAAAATCACGAATCGTGGTGGTTACCCCTGTGGCCAACACATAATCTTCTGGGTGCTCCTGCTGCAAAACGCGCCACATGCCTTCCACATAATCTTTGGCATGGCCCCAATCTCGTTGAGCGTCTAAATTGCCTAAGTATAGTTTTTCTTCCAAGCCTAATTTAATGCGTACCGCCGCACGGGTAACTTTACGCGTGACGAAGGTTTCACCTCGGCGTGGGCTTTCATGATTAAATAGAATGCCATTACACGCAAACATATTATAACTTTCACGGTAGTTAATGGTAATCCAATACGCATAGATTTTGGCACAGGCGTAAGGCGAACGCGGATAAAAAGGCGTGCTTTCTCGCTGAGGGGTTTCCTGCACCAAGCCAAACAATTCCGACGTTGAGGCTTGATAAAACTTGGTCTTGGCTTCTAAGCCTAAAATACGAAGGGCTTCCAGCAACCTTAAGGTGCCTAAGCCGTCCACATTGGCGGTGTATTCAGGGCAATCAAAGGAGACTTTTACATGAGATTGTGCCGCCAAGTTGTAGATTTCATCAGGCTGAATGCGCTGTACCAATCGAATCAAATTGGTGCTGTCGGTTAAATCGCCATAATGTAATTTAAAGCGAAGATCTTCGTCGTGTGGATCCTGAAAGAGGTGATCAATGCGACTGGTATTTAAAGAAGACGCTCGACGTTTAATCCCGTGGACGTCATAGCCCTTGGCCAGTAAAAATTCTGCCAAATAACTACCATCTTGCCCGGTGACTCCTGTAATTAAAGCTACTTTTTTCATCGATTCAAATCCTTCATATACTTTGATACGGCTTTATAAAATGCAAGAATTTCCTTGACTCAGCAATAAAAGACTAAGCATTTAAAACCTGAACCAAGTAATCAATCTTGTCTTTAATATCAAATTGATGGTTGCCCACAAAAAATCCTTGTTGATCAATGTAGTCCGCTTGACGCAAGTCTCCTGAAATTTCATAATCAAAGTAAGACAACACCTTGTTTTTCACAAAATTTCCCGCCACAATAGGACGACAATCAATTTGATGCGCCTCTAACTTTTGAACCAGTTCAGATCGCTTTAAAGTGGATTCAGGGCGAATCATCAACGCGAAGCCAAACCAAGAACTTTGGCCTATTTCTTGTTGAATCCTCAAATCAGGGTGATCTTGAAAACGCTCTTGAAAATATCGCGCATTGGCTCGACGAATCTTCAAAAACTCAGGGAGCTTCTGTAATTGCGTCAACCCTGTGGCCCCTGACATTTCTAAAGGGCGTACATTATAACCCGGTAAAATAAAACGAAAGGCCTCTTCAAAGGTCTGCGCGGATTTTTGACAGAGGGTATTGTCGTCGCCAAGGTGTCGCGTCCACCCATGAGAGCGCAAGCACACCAAGATGTCTCTCAAATGTTCATCATCCGTGACAATGACCCCGCCTTCCATTGTGGAAATATGGTGAGAGAAAAAGCCCGAAAACGTCCCCATTAATCCAAAGGTGCCTGCTTGCTTGCCTTTAAACGTGGCCCCGAGCGATTCACAGTTATCTTCCAACAAAATAATATTTTTATCTTGAATCAAGGCCTGAAGACGATCAAAATCGTTGGGATTTCCTAATAAATTAACGGCCAAAATTGCTTTGGTCTTAGGCGTAATGGCGGCTTCTAAGGCGTCTAAATCAAAATTGAGCGTCTCTGTCGACACATCCACAAATTTAAGCTTTAATCCATATTGATATAAGGGATAATACGTGGTAGGCCACGACACCGCAGGGACAATGACTTCATCTCCGCGTTGAAGCTTTGGACTGTTGGTATAAAACAAGCTGGCAATCATTAATAAATTAGCGCTTGACCCTGAATTCACCATCACCGCATAACGAGACCCCACATACGCGGCAAACGCTCGTTCAAATTCAAAAACCTTAGCACCCATAGTCGTTTGATGCAAGTCTGCCAATTTTTTTATGGCGTCTACCTCTTGCGCGTCCCACGAACTTTCAGCAAGCGGATACCGTGTTTTTGTAATAGTCATAGGTCTGTCGAACTCCTTCTTCTAGTGAAATTTCAGGGATAAAACCAAAGGTGCTTTGCTTTTGTACGTCTACCAATTTTTGAGCCATCCCCGAAGGTTTGCTTAAATCATGAACAAAAGTACCCTGAAAACCCAGTACCTTGGCAATCGTTTCATAGTAGTCATTAATCGTATAGTCGTAGCCTAAGCCCACATTTATTAAATCAGGCAAGTCTTCAAAACGAGGGATTGCCATTTCAATAAAACGCGCTAAATCTTCAGTGTACATAAATTCTCGACGTGCCAAGCCATCCCCCCAAATCTGAACTTCAGGGAGCGCTTGGGCAATCGCTCGATCGATTTTTTTAATCACGGCAGGAATCATATGCGAATGTGCGTCTGAAAATTTATCATAAGGGCCATACAAATTACAAGGAATCAATGTTTTATAGTGAAAGTGTGGATCTTCACGGCCAATATAGGCACATAAGCGAGCCACCGCACATTTAGCAAGGGCATACCCTTCATTGGTGGGTTCTAGTTCCCCTGTCAACACTTGAGACTCCACTAAAGGATTCGAAGCGTTTTTAGGATACATACAACTAGAGCCCAAGTTCAGCAGATGCGGAACCCCCTGCGCTTGGGCAGAGTTTACCAAATGAAAACCCATCATCATATTTTCATATAAAAAAGCGGTGGGTTGAGCGATATTGGCTTGAATCCCTCCCACCTTTCCCGCACAGTGAATAATCAAGTCAGGCGCGTGAGTTGCCAAATAAACGTGAACGCTAGAGGCGTTCAATAAGTCTAGTACTGCTCTTGTGGGCGTTAGCAATTCAAAATGCATGGCCAAGCGCTTGACGAGCGTTCTGCCTACCATGCCCACCGCACCTGTAATTAAAATTTTTCGAATTTTAGACATATTTTCTGCTTCCCAAGCGGCCACGTCCGTCCCCTTTTTAACCCTAATAGACTCAGGAAAAGTTCGGGCCAATGAATCCCTTAAAATAAAATAACACATTGCTCTGCACTAAATCAAGAAACCCCCTTCCCCAAGCCGCCAAAGTAAAGACTTAGGAACAGTAAAGTTGTACGAAGCCCTAATGAATTTAAACAAAATAAACTTGCATTATATGCACCTTTGGCATATGGTTTAATTTGTGTCGTTTGCCAATCTTTTATTTAGAAAGGTATCCGAGTCGCCTGTGACGACAATGGCACCGCGTATTCACAGTACAAGAAAAAAGGAATCTGCCTTATGATGGCTGAACGTCCTAAAAAGCGTTGCTATTTTCAAGCAAACAAAATCTATTACATTGACTATAAGGACGCTAATTTATTACGTCGCTTTTTGACAGATCGTGGGAAAATCTTGCCTCGTCGTATTACGGGAGTCAGCGCGTTTTTTCAACGTCGACTCACCAAAGCGATTAAGCGCGCAAGAGCCGCTGCAATTTTGCCTTACGTCTACGACTAGAACGTAAGACTGTCTTGACTGTCATGGGCTTGAATAAATGTCTTGAATTTTTCCTTGCTTTGAATCGTTACTCTTTTGAAAATGACTGCTGAACTCTGGCGTTTGTCCGTCATTCAAAATCCAAGTCTCCTTTATACAAGCCTTCGTCGCTCAAGTAATGCCCCTCTAAAATTAACAAAAATGGAGTTTATCCTATGCCAGTGATTACCTTGGAAGAATTGATGGAAGCAGGCGTTCACTTTGGTCACCAAACCAAACGTTGGAACCCTAAAATGAAGCCCTATATTTGGGGTAAGCGTAACGGTATTTATATTATTGATTTAACCAAAACCGTCCCGTTGTTTGAACAAGCGTACGAAGCGGTTAAAGCGGTTGCGGCATCAGGCAAAAAAGTGGTTTTTGTTGGTACCAAAAAACAAGCAGCGGATATTGTGGCGGAAGAAGCCACGCGTGTCGGTGCTTTATACATCAACAAACGTTGGTTGGGGGGGACTTTAACCAATGCAACCGTCATTCGTGGTCGTATTCAACGCCTGCGTGAACTTGAAGAACTTGAAGCCAGCGGTCACTTTGAACGTATGAACAAAAAAGAATTGGCCGTGATGAATCGTACCTTGGCAAAGCTACGTCGTAGCTTAGGGGGATTGAAAAACATGCGTGGCGAACCTGGTTTGGTCGTCGTCGTAGATGTAAAACATGAACTCAATGCCGTATTGGAAGCGCGTAAAGCCGGTGTTCCCATTGTCTCTCTACTGGATACCAATGCGGATCCGAGCCTCTGTGATTACAATATTCCTGGTAACGATGATGCACTAAAGTCCATTCGCTTGATTGTCGGTCGCTTGGCAGACGCCATTGCAGAAGGCAATACAGAACGTGAAAATGCTTTGGCCGTCGCCAAAGAAGCCCAAAAAGCCCCTGCCAAAGAAAAAGCGGCAGAACCTGAATTGGTAACCAGCGTCACGGAAGAAGTCATTTCTTAGTCACGTTTCAAGGGAAGAGGCGCTCCTGATTTTTCACTAAAAGAAGGAGCCTCTTCTTTTGAATTACAGATTCAAAGACATAAATTAAAGGAATTTAAATCAATGATGATGTCAGTTTCAATGCAAGCGATTAAAGAGCTCCGTGAACAAACAGGAGCGGGTATGATGGACGTACGCCAAGCCTTGGTAGATGCCGAGGGCGATAAGCAAAAGGCGGTTGAATTATTGCGTCAAAAAGGTGCCGCAACCGCTGAGAAAAAAGCGTCTCGCGCGGCTGCAGAAGGTAAAGTGGCTGCTGTTTTGGAAAACGGAATCGGTGCCTTAGTGGAAGTGAACTGTGAAACCGATTTCACAGGCAATAACGAAAAATTCTTGAGCTTGGTTGAAGGGGCTCAAACCGTTGTCATTGCTCAGGATTATACTGATGTCGATGCCTTTATGCAAGTGGATTATAACGGCCGTCCTTTAAAAGAACTCTTTACGGATGTCATTACCGCGGTTCGTGAAAATATGAAAGTGGCTCGATTTGTTCGCTATACGCCTAGTGAAAATGGATTGGTGCATGCTTATATTCACGCGGGTGGTAAAATTGGTGTGTTAATTGAAACCGCTTGCGAGAATGCTTCGGCCCTTTCTAATGAAGCCTTTACCACCTTTACGAAGGACATGGCCATGCAAATTGCAGCATTTGCCCCTGAATTTGTCTCACGTTCTGAAGTCCCTATTGCTGAAGTGGAAAACGAAACACGTATTGAACTGGGAAAAGAA
Organism: Vampirovibrionales bacterium; assembly: GCA_044345135.1. GTDB lineage: Bacteria > Cyanobacteriota > Vampirovibrionia > Vampirovibrionales > JAJTHC01 > JAJTHC01. The sequence continues at coordinate 13,791 of JBIJBR010000003.1, read as the reverse complement.
GATATTCAGAAAAAACCAGAAGCCATGCGTTCTAAAATTGTCGAAGGTCGGGTTGAAAAGAATTTGGCTACCCGTGTTTTAACGTCACAAACGTATGTGAAAGATGGCAGTAAAACCATTGCTCAACTCATTGAAGACTTAGGTAAAAGCTTAGGGGGAACCGTATCGATTCGTCGCTTTACACGTTACGCCCTAGGGGAATTGTCTCCTCCTGCCGAAGAAGATTAATTTTTTATAATTGCTTTAAGACGGGGTGATGTTTAGATCACCCCGTCTTTTTAGTTGGATTTAGACTGCCAAATCGCTGCTTATTCTTGAATATACATTTTATCTTTTAAATATTGACGCACATCTTCTAAGCAGGATTGCACAATGCGGGTAATCCGTGAACTTGAGAGTCCCATTTCATCGGCAATGTCTTTGACTTGCATATTTTTATAGAAGCGACATTCCATAATATATTTTTCTCGAGCAGGCAAAGACTTAATGGCACGCTTAACGGCCTTCCCCAATTCAGAAATTTCAAGTTCTTCTTCAGGCGTGGCGGCATCATCCGCAATACAGTCGAAACTTGTTGTACCGTCTTCACTGGTTTGTAAGCTATCAATCGATAAAATGGTTTCATACACCGCTTCACGAACGGATTCAATCCCATGATGAGTTTCCTCCGTTGAGTCATTTTCTTTTTTATGTTTCAAGGTATACCATTTTAGGCGAACTCGAATTTCATTACGAATCCCCCAACGAATGGCGGTGGCCATGTAAGACACATTCAGTCGCGCCATATCTTCAGGGCTTTTATTGTTGATGAGATTCTGAACCGCCAAAGCCCCAATACTAATCAACTCTTCAATTTCTACCATATGGGGGGGAATGCGTCTAAATTCGGCACGAGCCACCCGTTCCACTAAATTGAGGTAGTCGGCCACTTGATTACTTTTGGTACTTTGCCGAGGCATCACGGCATACGTGTGCTGGCCTTGTACTACAAAATTTTGCTGTAATTGTGGTACGGCGGTTTCAGTAGAAAGAACGGTTTGCGGAATATTCGTGGCCACATTAGGCGGGTTCACGTTTTTTTTAGGCTGAGAAGGCTTTTGAGGCAACGTCATAAAAAAAGGTTCTCCGTCCATTCACAAGACCACAGAAGCTTCTGTGTAAAAAGGGGCTGTCTAGAATGTCGACGATTCAAACCCAAAGCCTAGAGGCCTCCATCAAATAATGGAGGCCTCTAGGCTTATAAAAGCTAAAAAGAAAGACGAAACGCGTCTAAGCTTCGACGGAATGCCCTTTAAATTTAGACATCATCGCTTCTGCAATGCTATTAGGCATGGGTTCATAGTTCGCAAATTCCATGCTGAAGGTACCACGACCCTGCGTTTTAGAACGTAGATCCGTGGCGTAACCAAACATTTCACCCAAAGGAATGGTGGCTCTGACAATCGTACCACCCGTTCCCGTGACAGGCTCCATGCCTTCAATACGACCACGACGACTGGACAAATCACCAATCACATCACCCATAAAGTCGTCAGGCACTTCGACTTCAACCTTCATGGTGGGTTCAAGTAACTGAGGCCCCGCTTTAGGAACACCCGCCTTTAGGGCCATAGAGCCTGCAATTTTAAAGGCCATTTCACTAGAGTCCACATCGTGGTAGCTACCGTCATACAAGGTGGCTTGAACATCGATCATTTCAAACCCTGCAATAATACCGCCTTTTAGCGCTTCTTCAACGCCTTTAGACACAGGCTGAATGTATTCTTTCGGCACCACACCACCCACAATTTTGTTGACGAACTTGTAACCTTCGCCGCGTTCAAGGGGTTCCAAACGCAACCAAACATGACCAAATTGACCACGCCCACCTGATTGACGAACAAACTTTCCTTCCACTTCGACCATTTTGGTAATGGTTTCTCTGTACGCGACCTGAGGTTTCCCCACACTCGCGTTGACTTTAAATTCACGAAGCAGACGATCCACAATAATTTCAAGGTGAAGTTCACCCATCCCTGCAATAACCGTTTGAGCGGATTCTTCATCCACACGTACACGGAAGGTCGGATCTTCTTCAGCCAATTTAATCAAACTCATGGACAGTTTATCTTGATCCGCTTTGGAATTCGGTTCAATGGCCACCTCAATAACAGGTTCAGGAATAAAGATGGATTCCAAAATCACTTCATTGCCTTCCGTGGTCAAGGTATCTCCCGTTGTGGTGTTTTTAAAGCCCACACAAGCAAAAATATCACCCGCGCGCACTTCATCAATTTCCACACGAGCATCCGCGTGCATTTGCACAATACGGCTCACTCGCTCTTTTTTACCTTTGGTGGCGTTCACAATGTAGCTGCCCCCACTCATCACGCCACTGTAAGCGCGACAAAAGGTCAAACGACCCACGAAAGGATCCGTCATGATTTTAAAGGCCAAGGCGGCAAAAGGTTCATCATCACTGGATTGACGAATAATTTTTGTTTCTCTATCCATGGCGACCCCTTCAATAGGAGGCACATCATTCGGGGCAGGCAAGTAGTCGACAACTGCATCCAACAACGGTTGAACTCCCTTATTTTTAAAGGCCGTTCCACATAAAACAGGCACAATCTTTACCGCACAAACAGCCTTGCGTAAGGCTTGCTTCAGTTCAGCCGTGGCAATGACTTCCCCGCCCAAATAGCGTTCCATTAAGGCATCGTCATTTTCAACAATCGCTTCAACCAAGGTTTCTCGAGCCAAAGTGGCTTCATCCAGCATATCCGCAGGAATATCTTCAATGCGAATATCTTTACCAATATCATCATAAAAACGAATCGCATTAAATTCAACCAAGTCAACGACGCCCAAGAAGTTTTCTTCTGCTCCAATGGGCAATTGAATAGGCACCGCGTTGGCTTTAAGGCGGTCTCTCATTTGACCGACCACACGATTAAAGTTAGCACCTGTACGGTCCATTTTGTTGATAAAGGCCATACGAGGCACTTTATAACGATCCGCTTGACGCCACACGGTTTCAGACTGAGACTGCACCCCACCTACTGAACAGAAAACGGCACAAACCCCATCAAGCACGCGCAAGGAACGTTCCACTTCAATGGTGAAATCTACGTGACCAGGAGTGTCAATAATATTGATTTGGTAATCCTTCCAAGACGTGGTAATCGCGGCGGAGGTAATGGTAATCCCCCGTTCACGTTCTTGCTCCATCCAGTCGGTCACGGCGTTACCGTCATGCACTTCACCAATTTTATGCACTTTGCCTGAATAAAACAAAATACGTTCCGTCGTGGTGGTTTTACCCGCATCAATGTGGGCGGCAATACCGATATTACGAACTTTAGAAAGGGGGATTTTACGAGCCACGAGATTAGATTCCTTTTGGAGTTGAAATAAAACGAATAAGGGACATAAATTTATTTTACCCTAAACAATCTGGAAATTCAAACACGCCTGAAGATATTCAATCCTTGGACCGCACGTTTTTTGATTTTAGTGTTTTTAAGTGGGTATGTCTTCTTACGTACTATTTTTGTAAAATAAAGGACGCTCGCTATGAAAATCGGCATCGTCGGGGCAGGTGCCATTACCAATACGTCTTACCTGCCTGCTTTAGCGAATTTATCTTCCTCTCAACGAGAAAAAATGAAGGTCACCGTAACCGATATAAACCCCCAAGCCCTAGAAAGTGTCCGTCAAACCTATGGGGTCAACACCACAAATTCTTTTAGTGCACTTTGCGGGACACAACTTGACTACCTGATTCTTGCGACCCCTCCAGAAGGTCATTACCAGCAAGTAAAAGAAGGATTAGAAACGACCGAGGGGACTCGTGTTGTCTGTGAAAAACCCGCCACGACTTCAAAATCAGAATTGCCTGCGTTTCATCAATTAAATCAAAATCCTCACTATCAGGGTCGTTTGTTATTGGGAGACCATTGGCTCCCCCGAGGCGATACGTTGCAAAAATATTTAGATCCTTTCGGTCCTGTCACCCACATGAGCGGTTTTTTTAATGAACCCAGTACCACCAGTGCAGAGGGGACACCCCTACCACTTGATTTCAAAACAAGACTCCCCGATCAAAGGCCGTGGATTCATGAACACCCTCATGGGGTGCTACTGGATACCGTTATTCATCTGTTTAATTTAATGGCCCGTCTACTCCCTATGGAAAGTCCTTTTTCTATACACGTAGACGCCTGCGAAATGAAAGATCGATTTAAAACACTAATCCAATCAGGCAATCACCAGGCGGCTGAAGGATACGCCTCTATTAAAGGACACTTCAACACTCACCCCCAAATACCCTTTACCCTAGAAGCCAATAAGTATAGTGACCACTCCAAAAAAGGGATTATACTCAATGGCTCCAGTGGGCAGCAACTCACGCTGTTTGGTAGCCCTCACGGAGATTATCTACATCACAAGCAAGGGCGAAAGATCGATACAATCCATGTGAAAGCCCCTTTATACGAGCGATTTATCGATTTATTTTTGCCTCCCCGCTCTATTTTTGAAAACCCCGCTTTAGTGAAAACGATCAATCAAAGGCATTTAATTATTTTACAAACCTTATTTGACTTACACCGCCAAATCCGAGGCGTCAAGCCGTAAACAACCCCTCAACACTGCGCACAAAAAGGTCTTTACATGTTTTTATGTCCATGTTAGCCTTATTAAGCTATTTCAAACGCTTTAATATATTTTAAACAAATGAAAGTGTATCCTTGTTTTAATGAATTCTCTTTTCCTAGCTTTTTTCATAACACGAATGTGATGCGATTATCCGTTTGAGATAATCATTCTTCTGTTTTGTCTGCTTACTTCTCTTTCTTATATTTTTTACGCTAGGAAAATAGTGTTATGACCTTTGTTTCGCAACCTAAATTGCGGATTACCCCCATTGCGTATCCGCTGGATCAAAATGAAAATGTCTCTTTGCCTTCTGTCCCTGTAGAAGAGGCCCCTATTGCAACGGTGCCTCCCAAAGCCAAAAGTCACCCCTCCCGTATTCAAAAGAAAAAAGAAGACCCGAAAAAAAAATCACACTGGATGACCAATGCAGGCTTTCAACTCTATGCGGTCGTCGGGGCGATTAAAACCGTCTCCAGCCTAAAGCGCGGCTTTGAATTTGGAAACCCCACCTTACTTTTAGGCAATACCGCCTTATTGGCGTCCTTTCCCGCCGTTTTTTGGTCGCATGGATTTTATGCCAAAGCCTTTATGTTGGTGGCCAATCATTTGTCTGAAATGGCAGAAGCCACCATTGGCTATAATGACCGTGTCACCGCGGAAGCCCACAAGGCACGCGAAAAGGGTTATGCCGTTCCTCCCTTAGATATTAAGGGCATCAAGGGATTTCAAGATTGGTTTAATCGAGACTTATTAAAACGTACGCTTCGCTTCCGTAACACCACAAACGACAAACACCAATTTAAAGAAGCCACGGCGTTTATTGTGAATGATTTAAAATATGCAGCCAAACAATTACGAGGCACCCTTCATGCAGGGGGGCAATGGATCAAAGAAGCCTCTAAAAAAGTGGTGAATCCTCAGTATAAAATGAAATGGCCAGAACGCTTCAAGGTAGATTCCTTACCCAGTGGATCCCTTGAAAATATCAAGATCCAAAAAAACATCTACCATGCGGAAACCACAGGAGCCTTCGGCGGGATTGTCGGCGTGATGATTGAAACCGTGGCAGACAGTATCGGTGTTAATCATGTGGCCAAGATTTTTACCCGCCCCGCCTTACTCGTGGCCAACCTGTTACAAACCACCGCCGCCTTATGTGGCGCCAAGCAATTGTATTTTAGACCCGACGCTCAACAGAAAAAATCCCCCAAATTTAAAAATATGGCCTATCAAGAAGCAGGTGGTGTCGTTTTAGAAGCCGTCGGTGCCGCGAGCTGGTCCAATGACTGGCTTTTGGGGATTTATCGAATTGGCTCCGCTTTAAGAATGCCCTACCGTAAGCATAAAACCAAACTCACCACCGATAAGGCAGGCCATGTGGTTGAACTCAAAATACTGACCCCTGCGGTGAAAAAAGCCTTATTTACGGAAGATTTGTCTTTTGTGGCGGATGTCGTGGCCGCTGGGCTCATTTTAGGGGCGCCCTTAATCGCGTGGTGGGAAGCCAAACATCGTGAAAGCCTCAATCCTGTTGAACGTTTAAAGTCCAGACCCAAGCAAGAGGCAAAACCCAACGTATCATCCAAGGTTCAGTCCGTTTCTTATCCTCGTTTGTCGCAGAGTAAAGCACCTGTCGACACGCAAAACCTAAAGGCCCCGTTGGCTTCTCAGGCATTTGCATAAAGCCTTTTGCAATCATGATGTTTGCTATAGAATAGAATTAATCATCGTCGTCTTAGTCAAGAAACACGTTTGTCCTGCGCCGCATCGCTGTGCAGAAACCGTGAAGGAGCATTCGCCCAATGGATTTTTTATATCAACCCATGATTGAAGCCTTAACCTTTTTAAAAGGCCTTTTAGGAAATTATGGTTTAGCCATTATTGTGTTTACGGTGCTGATGCGCGTTTTATTATGGCCGTTAAACACCAAGCAAACCGAGTCCATGAAGGCCATGCAGGCCATGCAGCCCAAGTTAAAGGTCTTGCAAGACCAATATAAAGATGACCCCGCCACCATGCAAAAAGAAGTCATGGCCTTTTACGCGACCAACAAGTTCAATCCCTTGGCGGGTTGCTTGCCCATGTTGTTACAGATTCCTATTTTTATTGCCTTATACGGTGCCTTGTCCTCCCCCGCCTTCATGCAGTTGGCTGGGCAAGAACACTTTGGATTTGTTCAACACTTACACCACACGTGGCGCTCTAACGGGGGAGACCCTTTAGACCATATCATGGCGGTGGACAGTAGTAGTCGTCAGTTTGAAGCAGGTAAAACCTTAGACGTCTATTTAAAAGGCTTGGATGCCCCTGAACAAATTGCGGTGAAAAGCCTGCGTATGAATGATGTCAAAAAACTCTATGCCGTGGAGCCTCAGCCCCCGATAGCAGGCAAACCCTTGCGCTTTACCATTCACCAAAGTGACTTAGGCTTTGATGATGCCTACAGCAAAAACATTGTGAAGCTTCAGGGAAGCGTGGTCAATATGGCATCTAAAGAATTAGAAACGCTTAGCTTCACCCCAGCAAAAGGTGCCACGGCCTTTCAAAGTGAAATCCCTACGCGAAAAACAGAAACCACCTACCATTATGGGGTACTGGCTTTAATTGTGATTTATGGCTTACTGAGTTGGGCGTATCAATGGTCTATGACCTTGATGTCTGGCACACCCACGCCTGCAGAAGGGCCACAAGCCTTGATGAACAAGTTTATGCCGCTGCTCTTTGCCGTTTTAATGTTGATTATTCAGATTCCTGCAGGGGTCATGCTTTATTTGGTAACCACCATGGTGATGATGCTTGTTCAGAACTTGTACCTGTATAAGAAAAATCCCCCCACGTTGAGTTCGCCTGATGCTAAGCTTCAAGTGGTGGATGTTAATTAATGTAACAAAGGGGCCCCTTACCCGCACCTTTTAAACATGAGTCGCCTTAAAGCAAGCAGACCCCCTTCATGGCGGTGTCGTCGTGTTTACTTCACTTAATTCCTATAAGGTAACTCTTTCATATGTCGATTCAATCCCCCCCCCCCCTACATGCACGCCCTATTTATTCTAACGCATTGAAGCAGGGGCAAATACTTCCCTTAAGTCGTTCAGAGCGTAATATTCTTCAAAAGGAAGTTGATCATCTCGCGCGTACATGTGCTATAAAGGAAGAAGCATGGGAGAAAGCCCTAAAACAGATGTGTCCAAACCAGGTTATTCCTGAAGCCCTGCTTGCTAAATACCCTGACAAGGATTTACTCTTTAAAAGAGCTGAACAATTAATAGCGTATGTACATCCCTTAAAAATAGTAAAATAGTATCCTACATTATGCTCCCTCACCAAATTGAGGGAGCATTTTAAAGCAGACGTCCACGCAAAAATGCGAGGCGTCCGAAACATTTTTCGAACATCGTGTTTACTTCACTTCATTTGTATAAGGTAACTCTTTCATATGTCGATTCGATTCAATCCTTCCCCCTCTTTAGCCCTGAATTCCTCTAGTAGCGTCGGTGCCTCTGCTCCTCCCGTTGCTCAAGCCGCTCCACAACGGACAGGCAGTTTTTTAGATCTAAAAAAAGATCGCTGGTTACTTTCTGGTGCATTTAACCGAGAGGTACTTAATCTATTACGATTCCAAATGTGTGATGCAGCAAAAATAACAGACGACATACTACCGTTACATCAAGTAGAAAAAGACTTTGAACGAACATTAGAACAACTCTATGCACTTCAAGGATCTATGCCATTAGAACCGAAAGAAGGACAAAAGGAGAGGATCTTAGCATTACAAAAGTCCCTTCTTGGAGAACAAAATGGTCCTGACGTCCTCCATAGAGCTCAAAATCATGCTAGTATTTTACACCAACGACAGCAAGCACTATACGCAGAGCAAATGAAAAAAGCTCGGGAGATCAAAGAAGTCCCCTAGACTAGAGCCAAGCGTCACAGAGGTGAATTAAAAGCCCGCGCGCGATTTCATCCTTAGGCGCTTTAGCCAAAAAATGGGGGGTCTGTGTTTCATCGGCCCATAGTAGCGTCATTTCATTGTCAGGCTGATGAAAGGCAATGTCTTCGCGCCCAATGGCATTCACCGCCAAGGCATCTACCCCCTTACGGCGTAATTTTTCATACAGGGGGGTGTAATCCCCCGTTTCACTTTCCGCGGCAAAGCCCAAGACTTTTTGATGCGGCTGCTTCATGGCGCACGCTTCTTTTAAAATATCAGGGGTTATTTCCAAGTCCAGCGTGTAGTGAGCACAGGCTTCGCTTTTCTTGATCTTACCCGCTTGAGGAGATCGAGGTCTAAAATCACTGACGGCAGCCGCTTTTAAAAGCCAATCCTGCTGATCAAACGCCTTTAAAACGGCGGTTTTCATTAAATCAACGCTGGGGCAATACTGCACCTTGTACGGTCTACTTTCAAAAGCATCCAGAGGGGTGGCGCTGATCAGCGTGACGTCGGCTCCCATAGCGTAGGCTTCATCCGCCATGGCTAGGCCCATCTTTCCACTGGAGCGATTCGTCAGCACGCGTGCAGGGTCTAAGGCTTCTTGCGTCCCCCCAGCAGTGACCAGTATTTTTTTACCCGCCAAGCGTTGAGCCTGAGGATGCAAGGCCTTATACAGGGTCAGCAAAGTCCATGCATCAGGCGCCAAATGCCCTGAACCGGTTTCCCCACAAGCCAATAAGCCTTCAACAGGCGGTACCATAAACACATGAGGCAAGGCGCTTAACAGATCTAAATTGCGTTGTGTCAAGGGATGTTCCCACATACGGCGATTCATGGCAGGGGCAATCACAATGGGTTTGACATCAAAACACAGCGCCGTTGCGGTGAGTAAATCCCCCGTTAATCCTTGTGCCAGTTGAGCCAAACTATTCGCCGTGGCAGGGTAAATCAGGAGCGCATCCCCCCATTGCGCCAAACTAATATGCAGCGGTATGCCCGCTTCATCCACCGCGTGATGTTCCGCCGTCGCCTTTTTTTTACTGAGGCTCGACAAGGTTAAAGCGGTAATAAACTGAGGCGCTTCTTGGGAAAGAATGGGATGAACCGCTTCCGCTCCCAATCGCTGAAGGGTGCGAATCAAATCCGCACTCTTATAGGCGGCAACACTTGCACAAACGCCTAAAACAATACGGTTCCCGTGAAAAAACATGAAGACGCCTCATCTTTTCTTTAGCCCACCTTGGAAAAGGGTAGCATGTATGATGTAATGCCATACAGACTAGCACAAAAAAGGGCGCCCATTGGTTTTATGCTCAATATGATGTACCCGTGTTAAGAAAATCATAATTATTTCGTGTCAACACAAAACAATCCCTGTTCGACCGTGATGAGGAGTCAAAACCATGGCAGGCTATCCCTATAGCAACCCCTATAGCATGAATCCCTATGCGTATAATCCCTACGCCCAGTATGGAATGTCCACGACTTACCCCTATGGGACCTACCCCCAAGTCAATATCCCTTCGCCTTATTCCCCTTATGGAACAGGCTATTATGCTCCAGAGGCCAATCCTGGCTATTATGTGCCCCCCCAACATAACGTCCCCGTACAACATGATCCGTGGCCCCCACAAGCCACAGTGACGCCTCATTACACGTATCCCACGCCGAACACGTCCCCTCCTCCTGTGGCGACACCTCCCATGAGGCCTGCCCCTCAGCCGCACCGCGTCTATTATGTCCCTGCCCCGCCAAAAAATGATAACAGTGGCTGGATTTTAGGCGGCCTCAGTGCCTTAGCCCTAACGGCAGGCGCGATTTATCTCGGCAAAACAAAGAACATTAAATATCTCACCCCCTTCGCCGACAAAAGTGTCGACGTTTTACAAAAAGGGTGGAAGGGACTACGCAACGGCGCAGAAACGGCTTGGCAATGGACGAGTGACCATGCAAAAAATGCGTGGACTTGGATTCAAGACCGCTTTAAACCCTAGCACTGCCTACCGATGAGTCATACTATTTTTATCGTAGGTAGATACGTCAATCAGGCGTTTATCCGTCGTCCCCTTTATGTTACATTTAAGTCCAGAAGTCTTGTAACGGACAAAGGATCGACGGATGAATCACACGCCCTTTCACACGGATGAACCTACGCTATTGGTCGCGATGGTCGGACCGCGCGCGGGCTATCTGCAAATCGCGCCTCGTGTGGTGACCAGCGAACACGCGGAAGTCCCCCCCTTATTATTTCAAGCCTGCCAAACCTGGGCCAGTTTTCTGCAAACGCAAGCAAGCGTCGCCAAAGTCTACTGGCTACAATGGAGTGAAGTCGTCACGCATTTGCATTGGCACCTTTACCCCCGCTGGGTAGAAGACCCTCTCAAAGGGGTAGAGGCCTTCAACGCGCGTCATGACCTCAGCGCTCAAAGGCCGTGGGACTTACATTGGCAAATGGCTTTATACCAGTGGGCCGAACGCTATAATGTCAGCATTCTTGATCCTGAAGGGGTCCTTAGCGCCCCAGAGACCTTCGTGCAAGAAACCCCCTGAAAAACAGAAAGCCCCACAGGTGACCCCTCCCTTTAGATTGAGTCAAGCCCTTCTTCATCAGTGGATGCTACACGCCATGCAAGTAGCAGAACGTTCCCTTCCTTTGGATGTGCCTGTGGGGGCCGTGCTTTTAGATGAAACAGGTCGTTTGGTCGGTGAAGGTTGGAATACCCGTGAAGCCTTACAAAATCCTTTAGGGCATGCCGAATTAAATGTCCTTCAAAACGTTTGTCAACAAAAAGGCCAATGGCGCTTGACGTCCCACACCTTAATTGTCACCCTAGAGCCCTGCCCCATGTGTCGCGAAGCCCTTAAACAAGCGCGTGTGGGACAAATTATTTTTGGAGCTTTTGCTAAATTTGGAGCTTTTGCTAAAAAGGGAGAAGATTCAAGCCCTGAAATCGCTCGTCCGTCTAAATCTCCACTGGGAGGGATTTTAGAAGCCGAAAATCAGGCACGTTTAGAAGCCTACTTCCAAAACAAGCGATAAACAGCGGTAAAATTAGGACGCATCGACATGATCTAAATGGCCGTCATGGCTTGGCAGGCTTGGGACAGCTCCTGAAATAAAGGGGAAGACAGATAACGCTCCCCATTAGAACATTGAATGGTGACAATCAATTTGCCGCGATTCTCAGGACGCTTTGCCACTTCTAAGGCCACCGCAACATTCGCCCCTGATGAAATACCTGACAACATCCCTTCTTTTAAGGCAAGGGCTTTGGCGGTTTCAATCGCGGTTTGAGAATCCACCGTCATCATTTCATCAATCAAGGAAAGGTCTAAGGCGGGGGGAATAAATCCTGTGCCAATGCCTTGAATCAAATGAGCTCCTGCGGACTGACCACTGAGTACCGCACTTTCCGCAGGTTCTACGGCAATGATTTGAACCGCAGGGTTTTGCGCTTTGAGATAACGCGCCACCCCTGTCAAGGTTCCCCCTGTCCCCACACTGGCAATAAAAATATCAACGTTTCCTTCCGTATCCGCCCAAATTTCTGGGCCTGTTGTCCGTTCATGAATACCTGCATTGGCGGGGTTTGAAAATTGATCCAACAAATACGCATGGGCTAAGGTCTGACTTAAGCGTTTGGCTTCATCACAGGCCCCTTGCATACCAAGGTGAGCAGGGGTCAAATGAAGTTCGGCCCCATAGGCTTTTAAAATCACCCGACGCTCCAGCGAACAGGTTTCAGGCATGATAATCCGTAGACGATACCCTTTAACCGCGGACACCATAGCGAGGGCAATCCCGCTATTACCGCTACTCGGTTCAATCAACAGCGTGCGTTCGGGATGAATCAAGCCCTTCGCTTCGGCGTCTTCAATCAATGCCAAGCCCACACGGTCTTTAATACTTCCCCCTGGCAAGCGTGATTCTTGCTTCACCGCAATACGTGCGGTATCCCCTTGATTCAGGGCATTCAATAGCACCAAGGGAGTATGGTGAATCGTGTCGGTAATACAGTCAACCAGCATATAAAAAATCCTTTAATCGCACTTTAGCATAGGAGGGACGAAACCTATAAAACCATTGTAGCAAAGAAGTATCCTTGTGTTGAGAGGACCTTTTCTTTTCAATTATCAACGCTGCCGTGTCGCTTGTTCGACTCGGGTTCACCGTTGAATCACCGACACACCATCCCAATTCAGACGAGTCAAAATACTTCGCAAGTGGTCTTGATACTGTTGATGCCAATCCGCATCCGACTCAAAATAGGGAAGCCTCCCTAAAAATCGCCAACTGGGATTTTCAAACAACGCATTTTGCCACGACGATTCTAAGGTATCTCGAGGAGACGCTTGGGTCATCAACACATTAAGTGAATGCCACGGGCCTAAATCCTCTAAGGCTTCCAAGAGTGAAAAATCAGCCTCTTGGTCAGGACGACACAAATAAAGTAAACTCACCTGAAGCTTGGGCAGTAAGGGCTTGACTAAGCTGGCTTCATGGGCATTCATAACCACATAACGATAATGCTTCGCCAAGAGTCGAGGCCAGCCATACGCTAAGGCCTTTTCAACACAAGGGTCTTCTAAAAGATTAGACGTCCGATGGGTATCCTCCCCTCGACGGCTCTCTGCTTCAGACACTTGTTCAGAATGAGGCTGTAAACTAAGGCCATCATGCACCCCAATAATCGGATAGGGGGTTTCCGCCAAGTGCCAGTCCAGTTCAGGACAATGGGTCCATTTATGAGTCCGTATTTCACGCAAGGCGTCCACCAAGGCCACCCCCTGAAAGGATTTTAAGGACGCTTCTCCTTTTAGCTTACGCAAAATACCACAATCGGCCGTGGCATCCATCCACAAGGTGGGCTCTTTACAGGACTGCATCATACTAAACAACGCTTCAATAAACGTTGATTTCCCGCTGCCTGCTTCACCAGCCACCACCAAGACGCTGGTGTTTAGGGGGCTAATGAGCATTCATCCCTATACATTTACCATCAACTCTCGCGTCACTCATGTGCGTGCCTTTTGCTCCATCACGATCAATACCCATCCCTGCGGATAGACCCATTCTAAAGCATAATGTTATACTAGGTCAAATCTATGTCAACGCCTCGCTCGAAGGATAACCCCGAAGAAAGCCGTCACCCGTCCATGTTCAATGCCTTCAGTTTTGCCTTAAGAAAATTGGCCTGCGCTTGGAAACGTCCCGTTTC
>JBIJBR010000082.1:0-7028 GCA_044345135.1 Vampirovibrionales bacterium | reverse complement strand
AATAAACCTGCCAAAATATGTGCTTTGGCTTCAGCTTTACGCAGTTCAAACTGGGTGCGTTTGACCACGACATCCACGCGATGTTCAATAAACTCGCTGAGGATATCCGTCATACATAATAAGCGGGGTTGATTATTGACCAAGGCCAGCATATTGACCCCAAAAGTGGTTTGCAATTGTGTGAATTTAAAGAGGTTGTTTTTGACGACATCAGGCTTGGCGTCTCGTTTGAGTTCAATGACTAGACGTAATCCATCGCGGTCACTTTCATTACGAAGGTCACGAATCCCGTCTATTTTTTTGTCTCGAACGAGTTCGGCAATTTTTTCAGTCAAGGTGGTTAAATTGACTTGGTAGGGAATTTCCGTCACGACAATCGCGGTACATTCTTGACGCCCCTTCCCTCCAGGAATTTGTTCAATACTGACGACGGCTCGCATTTTAACGGAACCTCGTCCCGTTTTAAAGGCTTCCTTAATACCCGTGGTGCCTACAATTTGTCCTCCTGTGGGGAAGTCAGGCCCTTTAATATACTGCAATAAGCCTTCGTTGCTCATTTTGGGATTATCAATCATCGCCACAGTCCCGTCGATGACTTCACTCATGTTGTGGGGCGGAATATTGGTGGCCATCCCGACGGCGATCCCGCCTGAGCCATTTAATAACAGCATGGGCAAGCGTGTGGGTAAGACACTGGGTTCTTCTTCGCTCCCGTCATAGTTGGGCACAAAATCGACGGTGTCTTGTTCAATATCTTGTAAAATAGGTACGGCAACAGGGTGTAGCTTACATTCTGTATAGCGCATGGCGGCGGCATTATCGCCTTCAATACTACCAAAATTACCGTGACCGTTAATCACGGGATAACGCATGGCGAAGCTTTGCGCCATACGGACCAAGGCATCATAGACGGAGGTATCTCCATGGGGGTGATACTTACCCAAGACTTCCCCGACGACTTTGGCGCATTTTTTAAATGATTTTTCAGGTGCTAAACCAATTTCGTGCATGGCATAGAGAATACGTCGATGCACAGGCTTAAGGCCGTCTCTCACATCAGGCAAGGCCCGCCCTACAATAACAGACATGGCATAATCAATGTAAGAACGTCGCATTTCTTCGTGAATGGAAATGCCCTGTATTTTACCGTCGCCAAAAGAGGTTTTATTTTTCGGGTTGGAAGCCATCATGAAGTTTCATCCTTTATCCGTTTGATGCGTATGCTTCCTATTTTACCGCAAATAGTCAAAATGGTGACGCTTTATTTCAGGGGCTTGTTTTTTTGATGAAGGCTCAGGAGGCTTTCGTTTTTTAACGGCGACTTGCTGACATAAGTTCGCCACCGCACACACGTCACACCATGCCCCGATGGGCCTGCAAATACGTTGCCCGTGTAAGACCATGAGCCAATTGATTTTCTCCCAATAGGCGACGGGTAAATGCGTGCGGAGTGCCCATTCGGTGGCTTCAGGGTCTTCAGACGTCACCACGCCTAAGCGGTTGCAAATACGGTGGACGTGAATATCCACACAAATGGCAGGCAGTCCATGCCCCAAGCCCACCACTAAATTGGCAGTTTTACGCCCTACGCCTTTAAAGGTTAGGAGTGCTTCAATGCTCTGTGGGACTTGTCCTGAAAAGTCGGATAAAATCTTTTGGCAGGCGTTTTGAAGGGTAAGGGCCTTGGTTTTGTAGAATCCTGCAGGGTAAATCAATGTTTCAACTTGCGCGAGGCTTAGATCCAGCAGGGCTTGCGGGGAATCGGCCAAGGCAAATAAGCGTTGACACGCAGGCAAAGTGACCTCGTCTTTGGTTCGTAAGCTAATGATACAACCGACTAAAGTCCGAAACGCGTTGCCTGCGGTGAGTTCCGCCAAAGGGTGAGGATAGCCCTGTTGATCTAAAATATCCAAGACTTGTGGTAGGTCTACGTCAGTATTATAGTGAAATTGAGATGATTTTGACACGCAGACCTCATAATTTTCAACACGATTGTTTAAAAGTGACCGTTCGTTAAGCCCGCTTTTTTAGAGTTTGGTATGGCCCTTGTTTTCCCACATAAAACGCATCAGACTTGGTTTTAGCCAATGCCAGAACTTTCCTGTTCCCACGGTTTCTAGGAGTATTTTATAGTCTTTCAGCTGGCGATCTCCTTGAGGAAACAAATAAACAGGTTTTTGGGTAAAGGGTAACCAATCAAAGCAAAAGGCTTTACCAAAGGTTTTGATCTGACTAAATTGCAGAATCCCCATCGTTCCATTTCGACACCCTGGCCCTGTTTGCTTAAAGCCTCTCCATTCAATATGCGGAAAGGTATAAAACATCATATGTAAATCATTAATGGCCACATTGGCGACATTAATTTGCTTGCCGAGCCATTCGGCTTGTTTGGGCTTTCCAAAAATACTGACCCCTAAGCCATAAGGGGAATCGTTTAACGCGTCGACCACTTGGCTTAAATCGTCATAGGTCCATACGGGTAAAATCGGACCAAAGACTTCTTCTTCTACAATTTTTGAATGTTTAGGGGGATTAAAAACGATGAGGGGGGTTAAAAAGGCTGAATGTTCTAAGGATTCTTCACTGTGGGTCGATTGTCCGTAGATGGGTTCGGCTCCTTGGGCTAGGGCGTCTTGCCATTGAGCCAGTATTTTTTGTTTTTGTGCCACATCCACCACGGGGCCCATGTGTGTGCTGGGCAGAAAAGGATCTCCCACGCGTAATTGAGACAATTTGGCGGTGAGTAATTCTTGAATAATAGGCCGTAAAGTGTTGGGAATATATAAATGTTTAATGGCGGCACAGGTTTGTCCTGCGTTGGCAAAACGTCCTAATAAGGCATGGGAAACCACGGCGTCTAAAGAATAACGTTCCGCAGAAGGGAGAATCACCATGGCATCACTACCCCCTAATTCCAGTGAGCAAGGAATGTTTCGCGTGGCGCAGGTGATTTGAATGGCACGCCCGACGGCTGCGCTTCCTGTGAAAAAGACAAAGGCCGTTTCAGGGGCTTTGACCAAGGCGTCTCCCACGCGAGCATCTCCCTGAAACAATTGAATTAAATCGGTAGAAAAGCCATGAGCCATTAACGCTTCTTGAAAGAGTCGGGCTAAAAAAGTACCACAGGTGGGTGTTTTTTCACTGGGCTTAAAGGCCACCGCATTCCCCGCAAGTAGGGCATTGGCAATGGCAGGGGCGGGTGTGCCAATGGGGTAATTCCAAGGGCTAATGACGCTAACAACGCCATAAGGGGTGGGGACTTGCTTAAACACTTTGCCTAAGGCTAAGCCTTTAAGCGACCATTTAATTTGGGGATTAAACTGCTGGGCGTGATGAATGAGGTGCTGAATGCCTGCCAACGCAGATAAGATATCCGCTTGTAAGGCTTCTGCCAAGGGCTTGCCTACTTCTTGGCTAATGGCATAAATTAAATGCTCAGCTTCTGCATGAATTAAGGATTCTACTTTTTTGAGTACCTCGACCCGTCGCTTTAAAGGCACTAAAGCCCACTGGATTTGTGCGTTTTTCGCTCGGTTTAATCCCTGTTCTATCTCATGGGCGGAGCTAACAGGGACTTGAACCAATAAAGCCCCTGTACTAGGATTATATTTCGAAAAGCTTGAATGTTCTGAAGAAACGGCAACCATAAAATAAAACCTTTGATTGTTGTGCTGCTTGTTTTTATCCCAACAGTGTACTTGAGAACTTTCTTTTTGTCATCTGTCTGTCATGTTTATGGTGAATTAGGAGCATTCTGGATGCAAGAGGATTTAGAAAATCGTGTGGAGTCCCTAGAGACGCCTTGGGGCGTCTGTCATTGGCAGCTATCTCCATTGGGTTTATGTCGTGTGCAGATTCAGGAGACGTCTTCACACATTAAGCAGGGTGAACTGACGCAATTCATTAAGCTTGAGGAGCGACTTGAAGGGGGCTATGATTTATGGAGAGAACCGTTTCGTCATTGGTTAGCTCATCGGGATTTACCTTGCCCGCTTCCTTTGGATTTAGCAGGGACTCCCTTTCAAAAAAGTGTGTGGCGTGCGATACAAGACATCCCTTACGGACAGACGCTGACGTATACTGCACTTGCCCAGCAGATACAAAAGCCTCGTGCGGTTCGGGCCGTGGCTCAGGCGTGTGCTAAAAATCCATTGGCCTTGGTGGTGCCTTGTCATCGTGTTTTGGGTAGGCAGGGCCAGCTGTCTGGCTTTCGTTGGGGACTTTCTTTAAAAGCGAAATTATTAGAGGAAGAAGGGGCCGTTTTTCTCCCCTTGAAAGACGGAAAAAAGTGACCTCTCTAAAAAAGGCCTCGTTTGCCGTGACTTCTATGTTAAAATGAAAGAATACCTAATATATTGAGATTGATGGGAATTTAAATGTTCAAAAAGTCGCAGGCCTTTGGGACAATAGTCAAAATCGGTGACGTAGGGATTTCGCTCCCCGCTTTTTTGCTGTCTGCTTTGGGTGTTTCATTGCTTATGCCACTTGTGGCGACGGCGGATCAAACCACTTTGACGGAAATTCAAAAAACCATTGACCAAGGGACGACCGTCGAATCCACTGCCCCGAATTACGACAAATCGATTACGGTTCAAAAAGTGGTGGTCGTGGGGAACGGTCTTATTGAAGAGGCCCGTATTCGCAATGTGATGACGCTGCGTCCAGGGGTGGTCTATAGTAAGCAGGGGCTTCAAGGGGATTTGAAGCGGATTTATGATTTGGGCTATTTTACCGAAAAAATCAAAGCCATTCCCAAAGCCACGCGCGAAGGCATTGTGATTCAAATCACAGTAGAAGAAAATGCCCCTGTGACAGGTATTGAAATCAAAGGCAATGCGGTTTTGACGGATGCAGAAATTGAAACGTATTTTAAAGATCAAATGGGCTTACCCCAAAATATTAATAACTTAAACGCTAGTATTGAAGCGCTTGAAAAGGCCTACGCCACTAAAGGGTTTGTGCTTGCGAAAGTGACGAATATTGCGGACACCCCCGAAGGCAAGCTTGAACTCACGGTGGATGAAGGCCGTATTCATAGCATTAAAGTGGTGGGAAATCGTAAAACCAAGGACTTTGTCATTACCAAAAACTTGGTTTTGAAAGAAGGCGAAATTTATAACGACACCACCATGAATGATGACTTAAAGCGTTTGTTCTCCCTTCAGGCTTTTGATGACGTCCGCCGTGTCCTGACCCCCAGCCCTGAAAAACCCGACATGTTTGATATTGTGGTTGAAGTGGATGAAAAACGTTCAGGGGCGTTTTCTCTAGGCGGCGGGATTGATACCGTCACGGGATTTTTTGGCTCGGTCGGTTATACGGATCCCAACTTCTTGGGGCGTGGGGAAAATTTCAGTACTCAGTTTGGCGTCGGAACGGGTGTCATTGGGCGAGACAAAACCACTCAAGCCAAATCGCGTACCTATCAGTTTGATGTGAGTTGGTCGACGCCGTATTTAGCAGGGACAGACAACGCCTTTAGTGCGAATATTTTTGGGCGTGATTTACAGAGTTTTAATATCCCCTTGGCCTTGGAGCGTCGTTTAGGGGCGGGAGTGTCTTTGTCTCGCGCCATTGAACGCTACGACAATGTATCCGCCAGTCTAGGGCTAAAAGTGGAAAATATTGCCCTACGCGAAGGGGGTAGCGCCAGTGATTTGGCTTTTTTCGGCATTAATCAAGCCCAACGAGACAAACAGCTGAATCAAGACGGCACTTTTATTAGCTTAGGTCCCACCATTGCCTTTGACAATCGAAACAACCGTTATGACCCGAGTTCAGGCTGGTACAATACGGCTTCTGTGGGGGGGACTTTGGGACTTGGGGCCGACAGCTACGGCACGGCGAGCTTGAATTTACGTAAGTATTATAAATTGAATAATAGTTTGACTTTGGCGTGGAACGGACAGTTGTCTTCTAGCATTTTTAACGATATCCCTGATTTTAATGCCTTTCGTTTGGGCGGACCATATACGGTGAGAGGTTACCAAGAAGGGGGCTTAGGCATCGGGTCAGGCTTGGCTCTGAGTTCGGCGGAACTTCGAGCCAAAATCCCTTTATACGGGAAGCTTAAAAAAGTCAGTTTCCTAGACACGCTCCGCTTAGCGACTTTTGTCGATGCGGGAACCCTCATCAACGAAAGCGATTTGAATGCTATTTTTGGGCGTAAGGGCTATGGGGCTTCCGTGGGGGCAGGGATCCGTTTAACCATTCCCGGTGTCGGCCCCTTGCGTTTCGACTACGCCATTCCCATGGTTGGGACGCGTAAAGACTACAAACAACAATTTAGCTTTGGTGTGGGTCAAAAGTTCTAAAAATTTTAGTCTGGTCAATTTTACTTCAATGCTTGTAGTCCAGCGCTTTGATTGGGACCATGAATTTAAGTGCCAAAGGTGAGCAACATGTCTTTCAAGGCTTTAATTTCTTCTGTGAACGTGTGAATGGCATTATCTCTGTCTTTAATGGCAGCTTTTATTTTTTCTGGATTTAAGTCGTCTGCCCCGTGAATACTGAAGAGTCGACTATTGACATAATTGACATACGCCTTTCTCCGAGCTCCAGAGATGCGAGTACCCGCATATGCTTCCATTTGCTTGATATAAAGTTCACTGGCCGCTTCACGAGACTTCTTAAATTCTGCGAGTTCAGGTGATTTGGGTTCAAGTGTTTTGACATAGTCGGCCACTTGATCGACGAAAGGTGTGAATTTTTTCTCTGCTCGCTTTACGGTTTGTGCATTAACGCCATGGGAATCCGGGAAATGTAAAATATCCGCGATTTTGTCGTTTTCATAGAGCTTGCCTAAAATCCGTAGTGGGGACGCTTCAATGTGAGTCAGCAGGTCGTATTTATCCTGCTTGCTGATGGTATGCGCTTGCTTTCCTAAGACGGCATCAAGGGATTTCATGGCTTGACGTCTGGCTTGTTCACGCGCGCCCATATCGGTTTCGCTACCCGTTTTGATACAAGCTAAATTGAGTTCGGCGATGGACTTCATCGATGAAGCGGACAATTCAAGGTACTCCGCT
>JBIJBR010000190.1:0-3583 GCA_044345135.1 Vampirovibrionales bacterium | reverse complement strand
GCCTGTTGATTTAAGTCACGCCGATTACGAAGCACGTAAGCAGGCATTGGCTTTTACTTTGGACAAAATTGAAAAGGATTTTGGAAAAGGCGCCATCATGCGCTTGGGCCAGCGGCCTAATTTGAATTTAGATGTGATTCCTACAGGGGCTTTGTCCTTGGATTTGGCCCTTGGGGTGGGCGGTATTCCTCGTGGGCGGATTGTAGAAATTTACGGTCCTGAATCGAGTGGAAAAACCACTTTGGCTTTAAATTTGATTGCACAAGCGCAGAAAAAAGGTGGCATTGCTGCTTTTGTGGATGCAGAGCATGCCTTGGATCCCACTTACGCCAAAAAATTAGGGGTCAATATCGACGAACTGCTTATTTCTCAACCCGATACGGGAGAGCAAGCGCTTGAAATTACGGAACAGTTGGTGCGTTCTGGCGCCGTGGATGTCGTGGTGGTGGATTCTGTAGCAGCTTTGGTGCCCAAGGCTGAAATAGAAGGCGATATGGGGGATGCACATATGGGTTTGCAAGCCCGTCTTATGTCCCAAGCCTTGCGTAAGTTAACCGCCGTGGTGGGGAAGACCCGCACGGTGGTCATTTTTATTAACCAGTTGCGTCAAAAAATAGGCGTTTACATGGGAAACCCTGAAACCACAACGGGTGGGAACGCACTGAAATTTTATTGCTCTTTGCGCATGGATATTCGTCGTATCGAAATTTTGAAAAAAGATGGCGTTGAATATGGTAACCGTGTGAAGTGTAAAATCGTTAAAAATAAGGTGGCGCCTCCGTTTCGGATTGCTGAATTTGATATTTTATACGGCAAAGGCATTAGTGTGGAAGGCTCTGTCATTGATGTGGCCACTGAAATGGGGATCGTTAAAAAGTCGGGCACCTGGTTTAGTTATGGGGAAACTCGTTTAGGGCAAGGGCGTGAAAAGGCCAGAGATTTCATTATTGAAAATCCAGACATGATGGCTGAAATTGACGGCAAAGTACGTGCGCGAATTGAGGAAGATCGTCAAGCCCTCTCTGCAGATGGCGTCATTGGTGCCAAGGAAGCAGACACGGAAATACGATTGACTCCTGTGGAAGCTTTGGAACCCTTGGTTTAGGTATGCTTGAGATAAGCGAAAAGTCGCCTGAATGGATTGTCCAGCATTTACAGGCGATATTGGTGGATCTTGCCTTAGGTGATTTATATCATCGCTTAAATCAAGCCAGGGATTGGTTCAATGCGTCTGTATCTGGATTTGAAATCTATTTGGAAGACGAATGGAATGTCTATGCAGAAGGGCAAACCTATTTTGATTATTGTTTAAGAAGTCTTGAAACGAAGGATGAACTGCCCCCTTTGGCGAGTGATATTTATTTGAATCATCAAGATGCAGGCGGCGTTTGGCATTTGGGGGCGTATCAGTCGTCTTATTTACGGATAGACGACTGGAATCACGTGCTTTATTTTTTAAAATATCACCGTTCTTTACCGTAACGGTCTGGTGCCACTTGAATTCAGTAATCCAATTTCACCTCTAAAACGTCCATAAAGACTGCGGGCATGGGTGGTCATTTTGACTACGAATTCGGGGTCTCGTGTAAATTCGTGCCCCGCGCGTCGAATTTCATCTACAGCACGGTTGACGAGCAGACGAACCAAAGTCTTCGGGAGAAATCGTGCTTTGTAGGTGTCTTTACACACCATCAAAATAATTTCAGCCAGTCGTGGGTTATTGGGTAAAAATGAACGGCACATGGCGCCTGCATCAATGGGCATGATCGTCAGGGTCCTTTTTTCTATTGACTAGCATACTTTTCGACGTAACGCCTTGAGTTCTAAACTAGCTGTTACGTCTTGTTACAGGGCGTCTATGACGAGGACCCCTAAGGCGATTAAGGCTTCTTTGGCCGCTTCTTGTTGGGCCGTTTTTTTATTCTTTCCCATGCCTTGTCCCAGTATTTCTCCATTTAAGCGAACGACGATATGGAAGGTACGGTTATGAGAAGGCCCTGATTCTTGTATGGTTTCATAGTTAGGTAGACCGAGGGCCTCGCCTTGAGAATATTCTTGTAAAACGGCTTTAAAATTGTCTTTGGTTTTATTCAAGTCAATATCGGTAATAATGTCGGTCATCAGATCATTCAATAAATCATTAATTTCAGCCATTTTACCATCTAGAAATAAGGCCCCCAAGAGCGCTTCAAAGGCACATGCAAGGCTCGAGGTTTTAAGGGCCCCCCCACTGCGTTGTTCACTTACCCCAAAAATCATATAATCCCCTAGTTGTAGCGTTCTTGCTAATTCAGCCACTGTGGCATCACTCACGACAACCGCACGGATTTTGGTGAGTTCGCCTTCTCGGTATTGCGGGAACCGTTGAAAAACGAGTTGACTGATACACAGCTTAAGCACGGCATCTCCTAAAAATTCGAGACGTTCATAGTTATCGGTGTCCGCGAATTTATTTTCATAGGTGTAAGAACTATGCGTCAGGGCTTGGTGATACAGCATGGGTGCCTGAGTGGGGCTGAGTCCCAAAATATCTAAAAGTTGCCCAATATTGTGGATGCGCTCTGGAGAAAGCCCTTGTGTGTCCATCATCGTTCCTTTAAAAATGAATGCTAAAATCCAGTAGTTTTAAGAAAAAAGCTTGTAATTCTTTCCACATGCCTTGGTGATGAACGACCCAATGTATATAATAATAGGCCAAGGGGATTGAAAAAATGTAGCTGTCAATGCGGTCCAATACGCCCCCATGGCCTGCCAACAAAAAGCCTGAATCTTTTAAGCCTGCTTCGCGCTTGAGTTTGGACTCCACTAAATCACCCAAGGACGCTGATATAATCACCAGTGTACTGAGAATAAAGGCATGGTGTAAAGGGAAATGGATCAATAACGCAAAGGTGAGTCCTACGCCAACCCCTGTGATGAGTCCCCCTAAGGCACCTTCTTGTGTTTTTTTGGGACTGAGTTCTGGGTAGAGTAAATGCTTACCAAAAAGTTTACCAATGTAATAGGCACCGACATCGGCACCAATAATCACCCATAGCACCCACAGCACGTAGTAGAGCCCGTCTTGCTGGAGTAAAGGTTCCCCCGACAGGACGCCTTCACGACGTAGGAGTAGGGCATGTACGGGAAGTACCCCTAAGTAAAACAGCGTAAAAAGCGTCGCACTTAAGTCGGTAAAGGTTCGTTTAGGGCGATGAAACAACCATTGAAAAGACGCCAGTGTCGTGGCAATCATCATAATCGCCCACATCCAACCTAGTTTTTCATTGGCATGTGCCACAAGTGTAAAAAAGGGTAAGGTGCTATAATAGATGCTCGGTGAGATAAAGACATTCTGGGCTTTGAATAAGGCGTTTAGTTCTTGAAACGCAATGCTTACGGTCACCA
Organism: Vampirovibrionales bacterium; assembly: GCA_044345135.1. GTDB lineage: Bacteria > Cyanobacteriota > Vampirovibrionia > Vampirovibrionales > JAJTHC01 > JAJTHC01. Next base: position 196 of record JBIJBR010000190.1, on the reverse strand, counting down.
CAAAGGTTAAGGTCCATGCCCAACCGCCCAGCACCACCAATCCAAAGGCCACTAAGCCTAAAAGAACCCCCATACGCACACGACTCGCTTTGTGAGCGAGGCCAGTATTTGATGGACTTGTCGTATCAAGCTCCGATACATCACTAGGGGGAAGCGTCATATGCTAGATTTCCATAATTTCGGCTTCTTTTGCCAC
>JBIJBR010000194.1:0-3487 GCA_044345135.1 Vampirovibrionales bacterium | reverse complement strand
CATCGGTCTTTTTTTGGATGCTGTCTTGGTGGCCATGTATTTCATCTTCGGAAATGCCATCCGTTTTTTCAAGTTTTTTGAGTTCGTCCATCGCGTCTCGTCGTACATTACGAATCGCCACTTTACCTTCTTCTCCCATTTTAGCAACCGTTTTACAGGTTTCTTTTCGTCGCTCAGCGGACATCGGGGGTAGGTTAATGCGGATGACGGAACCATCATTATTAGGGGACAGCCCCAATTCGGATTTGGCAATGGCGCGTTCAATATCCGCAAGTACGGTTTTGTCGTAAGGCTGAATCACCAAGGTCATGCCATCGGTGACGGACACGTTGGCCATTTGTCGAACAGGGGTAGGGGTATTGTAATAATCCACCACAATACGGTCTAAAATGCTCGGGTTTGCACGCCCTGAACGTAAAGTCGCCATTTCATTTTGAGTCGCCATAATGGCTTTTTTCATACGGTCTTGGGCTTTGGTGATAATTTCTTGGGCGGACATGACAGGCTCCTTTGCTTAACACAGACTTGCTAAATGGATGCTTTAATTTTAACATAAAGACAATAAAACGCATAAGGAGCCGTAAGCGTTATGTCCCACCCTCCCACTGAAGGGCTGTTGCAAATTTCAAAAGATGCGGCGCTTTTTTATACACGTGCTTGGATTATGGGGACCTCAGGGAATTTTTCTTGTCGTGGCAAAACGGAAGCGACGTATTGGGTGACCGCCAGTGGAGTAGATAAAGGGGCACTCACCCCCCAAGATTTTATGGCCTTGACCACCGATTTAACGCCTGTTGATCCTTTGGATTCTCGTAAGCCTTCGGATGAAGCCTTAATTCATGAACGTATTTACCAACAATTTCCTACGGCTCAGGTTATTTACCATGTGCACCCTCCTGTGGGGACTTGGTTGTCTCGGCAGGTGAAGGATTCAGGGGTGTTTGACTTAGCGTTACCGCAAATTGAAATGTTGAAGGGACTTGGTTTTAAAACGCATGAGTCTAAGGCGCATCTGGTAATGATTCCCAATTCGCAAGATATTTTCGCCTTGTGTCAGGGCTTAACGCCTTATTGGAATCGTTTAAGCGTGCCTGCTTTTTTTATTCAAGGGCATGGGCTTTATGTGTGGGGTAAAACGCCTGCAGAAGCTAAGCGTTATGTGGAAATTCTAGACTTTTTGTGTCAGCAATTGATGTGGGATCTTTTATACACGGGGAAGGGGTGACATGTCTAAAAAGCCACTGTGGGTCTTTACGGGAAACCGTGCCGATTATGGCTTACTGCACCCTTTGCTTTTGGGCTTGAGTGATGATCCCACTTGGGAGATCACCTTATGGCTGGGGGGAGAACATTTACATAACGCCACTTCTTTTTTAGAGGCGTGTCAAATCAAAACGATTAAACATCGTCTTCTATTGCCCCTAGAAGCAGGACTTTCCTTGCCTTCGCAATCGGTGTCGGCGCAAATGAGTCAGCATCAAGTCGCCATGACTCACGCCTTGCAGGACACGGCCACACGCCCTCAGGGACTCATTTTGCTGGGGGATCGCTTTGAAGCCATGGGCGTGGCGTTAGCGACTTTTACCGCGGGGGTGCCTTTACTTCAATTGGCGGGGGGGGACTTAACCTTGGGGGGATCGTGGGATGACCGCCTTCGTTTTGCGATTTCAAGTCTTGCCACCGCTGTTGTTTGTTTTTCAGCAAAAAGCGAAGCTCGCCTGTTGCTGCAAGGAGTATTACCCCCTTCTCATATTCGACGGACCTCCTCTCTTGCTGTGGACAATGCGCGACGCATTCCCTTACAAAGTCGTCAGTCCTTTTGTGAGCAATGGGGTTTGCTGGAAGAGCGGCCTTTTGCACTGTTTACGCAACACCCTGTGGTGGGGCAAGACAATGCCGAGAATCTTCATGCCAGTCTAGAGGCCTTAGCACGTTTTAAGGATCTTCAAATCGTGGTAACGGCTCCTAATCAGGATGTAGACGCCCCTTCGATGCAGGCTGTCCTTCAGGATTTTCTTCAGCGTTACCCCCACTTAAAGGGAGTGCCTCATTTAGGAGCGGAAGGCTACGTGCAAGCCCTTCGTCATAGTGTGGGGGTGCTCGGGAATTCGAGTTCAGGTTTGTATGAAACGGCGCTATTTCAGGTGCCGTGCTTGAATATCGGTTCGCGTCAAGCGGGTCGAGAACACGCGGCGAATGTGATTCATTGTGATTATGGGGTGGAGGCCGTTTATGCGGGCATGCAGCAACTTTTGTATGACACGGCCTTTTTGGCGTCATTGAAGAGTCTGGACTCTCCCTTTGGAAATGCCCCCGCCACCCCAGAGATTCTCTCCTTTTTAAAAGACATTTTTTAGACGACGATTCTTTAAATTTATGGCGAAGAACAGAAACTAGGAAGGTCCGATTTTTTTACAGTCCTTATGACCCACAAAAGGAGTAGGGTCATAAGGAGGAGTAGTGGTTTTCAGAGCGATCTATTGCTTATTTTTTGTAAGGTTGTCGACGCCAACATACTGCGGAGGTTCCGCCAAAATGGCTAGCTCCTCCTGTAAACGACTTGGACTAGGGGATATTGTTGTCTTTTCTCCTGTCTCCTGATGTTTACGAACAAGCCTATCCACGAGATTGTAATTGGGATTGATTGAAAATACTCCTGTTATCTCCGTATCGGGTTTGATCTTACCATTAGAACAATTTTCAGGGGTACCCCAAGTTTGCCTATAGCCATTGGACAACTCACGTGTACTTGTAAAAGAAGCTTGGTCTAAAACTGTATTTTCTGGGTCCATACCTCTTCCAAAAAATGTTCTGGATAATTTAGTAGTCGTTTTAGGGTTTGCAAAAAAGGCTGCAGACACAGAATCCGCGTCTCCTTTTTGGGATTTTGTTTTTGAAGTAATTACTATAATTTTTTCATCAGGTATGTCGATACTCAGCGCTTGATTACAAAGCAATGCCTCCTCTGAAAAACGAGTGGGTAACGCACCTAAATTTGATGAGAGTTCTTTTGCAAATTTATCCGTCAATTTAGTCTCAAATTCTCCAGACAGCCGATTTACATTCAAATGATTAAGCCCTAGAGCGGCTACTACCCCGACAAGAAGAGTGTTTGTCTTCCATCCACCAGATCGTTGTAAATCCATTGGAAGAGCGTTTAGATTTGAAATCTTAGATGTCTGAGGCGAAGAGGTTGGATCTTGAAATCTTGCTTGAGTATAGGAGAGAGGAATGGCATTAAGTTTCATAAAAAACCCTTCATGTTTAAAAATAGTGAAAAATATAAAAAAAAGGACTGTCCTTAAAAAAGACGAATTAAATTATATTTTAAGAAGAGATACCAACTATTTTAGAGGAATAAGCTATAACAATATTTATAGTCTAGAACCAATACGGTAAGTTTGTGTTAGAATAGAGGGTATTATTATTTGTTTTGGACACCTTGAAAAATGGCCTATAAACCCTTAACTGACAGTCAATGGGCGCT
>JBIJBR010000080.1:0-7095 GCA_044345135.1 Vampirovibrionales bacterium | reverse complement strand
CAGTTAAAAACCTTGTTTCCATTGTGTTTCAACCTCAGTTGCTCTCGCTAAAAATACAATAATAACAAGGTTCCTACTTAATTGTGCATTGCTTAGAATTCGAGAGTGTTAATTTAGGGAAGAGATATTCAAAAAATCCGTTCAACATAAAAAAAGAGGGAGCAAAGGCTCTCTCTTTTTTAAGATTAAAAGACGTCATTTCGCTAGATCCTGTTGATATTCAGCACGACCGAGAGGAAAAACGTTTACTTCGATTCGACTAAGAATTCAACGTTTAAGACTTCACGAGACACCGAGTGAATTTGCACTTGGTGAGCTTTAACCGTTAAATCCAAGCCTTGTAAGTCAAAAATTTCATTGCCTTTTAAATACGCTTGACGAAATTCATGGGCAGGGACTTGGATGGATTTTGACGCAAACTGCTTGCCATAAATCGTCGCAGGAGTCAAGCCGGCCGCACGCAATTGGCGTGGGTTACGGCTCGTATCCCGCTCTTGGGCTTCAATCGTAAATGCCGTCATAGGGTCATTTCCTTTCATTTTCCCGCAAGGGTGTAGAGCCTTATACAAGGAATCTGCTTAAAACTAAAGATTCCTTCCTGTATTGTAATGGAAACAACGTAGAGACGCAAACGCAGCAACACTTAAGTATCAGACGAAGGCGCTACTGGCGAAACCACGGCCTTGCGTTTTCCCAAAGACTTGAGCACCACAAATAAAACGGGAACGATAATCAAAGTCAAAAAGGTGGATAAAAGCATCCCGAAAAAGACACTGGTGCCTAAAGACTGTCGAGCATAAGCGCCCGCACCCACGGCGACGACCAACGGCCATACCCCAAATAAGAAACTAAAGGAAGTCATTAAAATCGGACGAAGTCGAATCACGCTGGCTTGAATTGCGGCTTCTACCAACGGCATGCCTTGTTTATGTAAGTGATTCGCAAATTCTACAATTAAAATACTATTTTTAGAGGCTAGTCCAATCAACATGACGAGGCCCAATTGACTAAACACATCATTGGGTAAGCCGCGAAGCTTTAAGCCAATAACAGCCCCCAAGACAGCCAAAGGCACTGACAGCACAATAATAAAAGGATCTAAAAAGCTTTCATACTGTGCCGCAAGGACCAAGTACACAAATAAAATGCCCAAAGCAAATAACACCATTTCCGTACTGCCTGATTCTCTTTGCTCTAGAGATAAATCCGTCCATTCATAGCTAAAACCAGGGGGAAGCCCTTTATTCGCCAATTCTTCCATTTTAAGAAGCGCTTGCCCACTCGACGCATTGGGCGTAGGCCCCCCACTAATAGAAGTGGAGCGAAACATATTGTAATGACTGACCACTTGCGTCCCTGTTTGACGTGTTAAAGACACAATCGTTGAAAGGGGGATCATCTTCCCGATATTATTTTTAACATAAAGCCCTTCGAGTACGTCAGACTTATAGCGAAAGGCTTCATCGGCTTGAGCCATCACCCGATAGACCCGACCATTGAAATTGAAATCATTGATATATAAAGAGCCTAAAAGCACTTTGAGCGTTGAAAAGACCTCTTCAATCGAAAGTCCTAATAAAACGGCTTTTTCTCGATCCACGGTCATATGAATCTGGGGCGTATTGGCCGTAAAACCTGAAAAAGCCCCTGACACGACACCAGAACGATTGGCCCCTGCAATCAAGTTCCACTGTTGCGCTTCGAGTTCAGAGGCGCTATGGGTCCCGCTTTGATCCTGTAAGACAAAGCTAAAGCCTCCCAAGCTACCGATGCCTTCTACCGCAGGGGGTTCAAACGGCATGACCATGGCTTCTGTCATTTTCATAAAATGAGGGCGAAGTCGTTGAATAATGGCAGCGGCCCCCTGATTGGCCCCCAAGCGTTCACCAATGGGTTTAAGGGGGACAAACATCATGCCACGGTTGGGGGCAGACCCTAAAAAGCTCCACCCATTAATGGCAAAGGCCCCTTCTACTTCAGGTTGCTGTAAGAGCAAAGTTTCTACTTTTTGAATGACGTTTAGCATATAGGCAGAAGACGTGCCTTCAGGGGCTTGAGTCGCTACAATAAAATAGCCTTGGTCTTCCGAAGGCACAAAGCCTTTGGGGACCGAAATAAACACGGCATAGGTCAGCATTAAAACCGCCACAAAACCCAATAACACTATATTTTTAAGCGCAATACTGCGAGTCAATATTTTTTTATAAAATACCGACAAACCATTAATGCCGTCATTCATTTTACGAAATAGAATAAAGCTCGGGGGCTTGGTGAGCGCTTCTTTTTTGAGAAAAATAACCGACAAGGCAGGCGTTAAGGTGAGGGCATTAAACGTGGAAATCAAAATGGTAAACACAATGGTCAAGGCGAATTGTTCGTATAATTTACCCGTGGTACCTGGAAATAGGGCCACAGGAATAAAGACCGCGCTTAATACCAAAGAAATCGCGACTACGGCTCCAAAGACTTCTTTCATGCCTTTAATGGCAGCATTATAGGGGGAAAGTCCCTCTTCTTTAATCAAGCGAGCAATATTTTCTACCACGACAATGGCGTCATCCACCACGAGGCCTGTGGCCAAGGTGAGTCCAAACAGCGTTAAATTATTAATGGAATAGCCAAAGGCCTTAATCAAGGCAAAACTGCCCAATAAAGATACAGGAATCGTTAAGGCAGGAATCAAGGTGACCCGCCAATCGAAGAGGAAAATCCAGATGGAAAAAATAACCAAGCCAATCGCCAAGAGCAAGGTAAAAATGACTTCTTTAATGGATTCTTCCACAAAATGCGTGGAGTCAAAGCCTGTTTCATAGCTTAAGCCCGAAGGGAATTTCTGACGGACACGCGCCAATGTTTCATGTACTTTATGCGCCACGTCTAAGGCGTTGGCCTCAGGCAATTGACCGATGGCGAGGCCAATGGCGTCCCCACGTTTCCACCAGACGCCTCTTCCGTAATCTTCGGAACCCACTTCTAAGCGTGCCACATCTTTTAAGCGAACCGTGCTATAGCCTTGACCGGCTTTAAGGACCACATTGCCAAAGGCTTCGGGGTCATGTAATTTAGAATCTACCAATAGGCTGAGCTGATAATTCAAGGGTTTTTTAACAGGCGGGGTACCTAAAGATCCTGCCGCCACATCCGTATTTTGTGCGCGAAGGGCTTGGGTGACTTCACTAACGCTTAAGCCTCGAGACGCCAACTTCATCGGGTCCAACCAAATACGCATGGCATATTTGCGCTCTCCAAATAACTGGACAGTCCCCACCCCTTTAATGCGTTTGACTTCATCCAAGACAAAGCGGTCCACATAATTACTAATAAAAGCAGGGGACAGCTTCTTTGTTTGATCAAAAAATGCAAAGGCTAAAATCACTTGCCCTGAACTTTTTTCCGTTTTTACCCCTGTGGCTTTTACATCCGCAGGCAAACGGCCTTGGGCTTGATTAATACGGTTCTGCACATTGACTACGGCATCTTCTAAGTCGGTGCCTTGGGCAAAGGTAATGGTAATTTGAGAGGATCCATCCGCCGTCGAATTCGACGACATATAGCGCATGCCTTCCACACCGTTAATGGCTTGCTCTAGGGGGGTGGTCACACTATCTTCTACGACTTGGGCATCGGCCCCCGTATATTGTGCAGTGACCACCACGCGAGGCGGTGCGATCGTGGGGTATTCAGCAATCGGAAGCGTGGGAATGGCAATTACACCGATGAGTGTAATCACCAAGGCCGACACAATAGAAAAAATAGGACGCTTAATAAAAAATTCGCTGAGCATACCGTTACTTCTTTTTGGCTATTTGAACGGGGGAACCGTCTTGCAACATTTGAATGCCCCCTATAATGATGGGGTCTCCTTCTTTTAAAGAAGAGGATTTAAGCACATAGCGATTACCCACCAAATCTCCAAGCACAACGGGGACTCGAGCCGCCACGGCTTGGCCTTGAGCATCTGCTTTAGTGGTATAAACAAAGGCTTGAGTTCCCATAAAAACCAAGGCTTCTACAGGGAGCACGGCTTGCTTGCCTTGAGGTTCCATAACGTGAAGATGTACACGCTGGGCACTTAAGAGCGCTAAAGCCTTCGCTTGCGTTTCAACAGAAGACTTCACCACCATGCTTTGAACACCACGATTAAGCTGAGGCGAGATAAAGGTGATTTTCCCTTGGTGAGTGAGGGTACCTGCTTCATCTCGTAATTCTATGCGTTGTCCTTTTTTAATATAGGACAAGGATTCTACAGGGGCTTCAAAAACCAGTTGCGTTTGTGCTTTGGTCTGCGTTAAAGTCGTGACGATATCCGTACTAGACACCAATTCCCCTACCTTAAAGGGCAAGTGTCCGACTACTCCCGAAAAAGGGGCTTTAATCCGAAAATAGGCCAAATCTTCTTCTAAAATTTTTTCATTTTCCAAGGCTTGACGATAATTACTATGGGCTTGAGCAATCAGAGTATCCTGCACTTTAATTTTACTTTGAACACTTTCTAAGCGTGCCTGTTGAATGTCCCATTGTGATTTAGACTCTTGCCATTGCTGAGGACTTACTGCTCCCTTTTTATGCAAGGCATCAACACGTTGAAAGGTCGTCTTTGCCAAATACGCTTGGGCTTTAATTTCGGCCGCTTCTTTTAAAACGGATTGTCGTTGTTGAATCGTCGTTTCCATTTGACTGGCAATGCTTTGCGTGCCTGCTTTAGCGCTAGCCACTTGGGCCGCTTGTTTTTGGGCATCCAAAGCAATCAGTAATTGTCCCTTTTGAACGACATCACCTTCTTGAACCAAAATTTGATCCACATAACCCGCCATTCGTGGGCGAATATCAATAGCGCTACGGTTTTCCACTTCCGCTATATAATCATGCGCCACGGACAAGACCTCACGCTGCAAAGGCTCAACGTCAACCACAAATCGAGGCATGGCAGGGGGTGCGGGCTTTTCTCCGCACCCTTGAAGTCCCAAGGCAAAAAGAACAACGCAAAATGCGACCCCTAAAGCCGTAGGCATGAAACGAGAAAAACAGTAAAAGCGGGTCATCATTCATTTTATCCTTTTTTAAAGTAAGTAGCGTCCGCAACCCAAGGCCTTCAGCAGAGACACTTCATCAATCAAGTGTTGACGACGACGTTGAACGGCTTCGATTTCAGCATTTAGCGTATTTATTTCACTCGACAATATATCGGACTCTTCTTGAAAGCCTACCGTCACTTTTTCACGCTCTAAGGCGACCTCTTCACGCAAATGAGTCAAGGTGATGGCATGTTGCGCTTCCGCTTCTGTGCTTTCATTTAAATATACCAAGGCATTTTCCACATCTAAAAAGGCACCAATCACCAAGGCGTGATATTGACGTAGCGCCTCTTGCCGTTCGCTTTGTTTGAGTTGCCAGCCCGCTTTAATACTACCCCCTTGAAAAATAGGTTGTACCGCCGAAGCCGCTAAATTATAAGCCAGACTCTCCCAATCAAACCAATTTTTGAGCTTGACAGACGTAAATCCTGCGCTCCCCATCAGGTTAATGCGGGGTAAGATCATGCGTTTGGCAATGCTCATTTCTAGTTCTTTTTGACGTAAAAACCGTTCCGCCGCCTGTAAATCAGGGCGACTTTGCACCAACTCACTCGGGGTGCCCGCGTCCACCTGAACACTGGGTTTTAAATGCATGAGTGAGCTCTGAAGTGACAAGGGTTCCGCAAAAGTGGGGGCGTTTCCCTGTAAGGCATTTAGGATATTCGTCAATGCTAGGCCTTTGGACTTCAAATAATTCAAATCATTCTGAGCTTGCTGTACATAGGAGGCTTTACGATGCAGGCTTTGGGCATCCGCTAGTCCTGCATCCACCCATTGCTGTTGACGCAGGAGGTCTCTTGTCATTAAATCCAAACGCTTGGCTTGCCAATACTGCTGTTCACGGGTTTCGAGCAAGTAAATATATTGGGTACAGAGTTCCGCAATCAATTGTTCTTTAAGGGATTCCATTTGTAAAAGCTGAGATTCCACCATGTGTTGCGCCACTTTGGTGGCGTCTCGATTTACGCCCCATAAATCCAGTTCATAACGGGCCACGACAGGGGCATTATAGGTAGTAAAAGCAGGCAAACCATTGAAATTATTCCCAAAAATAAATTGGTGATTCGAATATTTTTGCCGTGCTACAGAGGGTTCAAGATTAACGCTGGGCAATTGTTTCGCGAATTGAATTTTCTTCATCAATTGAGCCTGCTTCAAATGTTCTTGAGCAATGGCCATACTGGGGTTTTGAATCAGGGCGACTTTTAATAAATGCTGGAGTTCAGGGGTCACCCACTGAAAGGTGCTTTGCCGAAGGGCTTGAAGCGACGCTTCATTTAAAGGACTTTCATTTTCAATGCCAAGGGCCTTCCAGTAATTGTCTTCCGCGTCTTGCGACCACTTCAAACCCGCTGTTGGAGACAAGGCCTCCACCTTAAAGGGATGAAATCCTTTAGATTGGGCCCATACAAGCGAAGGCATTCCAAGACAAGCCCACCAAAAAGACCACATCAAAAAGAAAGCGGGTAAAAATAGTCGCATGGGGCAGATTGGAGGCCTCTTCACAAAATTTACGATTTGATACTAACATAGGTAGGCGGCAAACACAACGCCCAACACGTCAACATTAAAGTCAAACTAAAGCAAAGTCTCAAAAAATGACTAAGCCCACAGGCCAGGGGGATAATACCCGGATGCTTCGGGGAGATTTTTATTGCGCCACCCTCGAGGGGCAGGCAATGCTTGGAAATTGTCATGTAAATTCCCCAAAATGGCATTGGGCAAGCTGTCGTGATACGGCACATCAGGCGGTGGCGGTAAAATGGGGGGTGTGGCCACAGGGGGGATGAGGCTTCCAGTCAACATTCGACTATAATAGGGGTCTATCATCCCGCCACCGTATCCGCCCATCATCATGGGATTCATCATCCCGCCGTATCCGCCCATCATCATGGGATTCATCATCCCGCCGTATCCACCCATCATCATGGGATTCATCATCCCGCCGTATCCACCCATCATCATGGGATTCATCATTCCGCCGCCGTATCCGCCCATCATCATGGGATTCATCATCCCG
>JBIJBR010000011.1:0-17305 GCA_044345135.1 Vampirovibrionales bacterium | reverse complement strand
AGAACGAGAAATCACAGGCATTAAGAATTTAAAGGTGCAGTCTACCGCAGCGACGGGTTACTTTATTGAAGTGAGTAAAGCCTCTGTAGCATCCGTGCCTGCTCATTATCAGCAAAAGCAAGCCTTAAGTCATGCCACACGCTTTATCACCCCCGAACTTAAAGCACATGAACACGCGGTTTTAGAAGCCGAAGGACGCCTATTAGCCCTTGAAAGTAGCCTATTTTTACAGCTAAGGCAACAATTACTGCCTTATGCGGTGGCTTTAAAAGAAGTGGCCCACCGCTTGGCCTGCTTAGATGTCTTACAATCCTTTGCGGAAGTGGCCCAAACGCAGGGCTACACACGGCCTAACTTGGTAGAAACGCCTGTTTTAGCCCTTCAAGCCGTTCGCCACCCCGTAATTGAAAAGTATTTGCCCACGGGCAGTTTTGTGGCGAATCCCACGTATTTACAAGGACAAGGCGCTTCAGGCGCAGCAGACTATCCTCAAATTGAAATTATTACGGGGCCAAACATGGCAGGGAAATCGACGTACATGCGCCAAGTGGCCTTATGTGTACTGATGGCGCATATCGGTTGCTATGTTCCTGCGCATCAGGCAACGATTGGCTTGGTGGATGCGATTTTTACGCGAATCGGTGCGATGGACAACGTTTCTGCAGGGCAGTCGACGTTTATGGTGGAAATGTCTGAAACAGCGGAAATTTTAAATACCGCCACCGCACGCTCTTTGGTGATTTTGGATGAAGTCGGCCGAGGCACCAGCACCTACGACGGGGTGGCCATTGCGTGGAGCGTGGTCGAGCATTTGGTTGAATCGGTGGGAGCCAGAACCTTATTTGCCACCCATTACCATGAACTCAATGTGTTGGAAGTGGCGCACCCTGAATTCGTTAAAAATGTACGTATGGTGGTGGCCGAACAAGACGGTCAACTGGTGTTTTTACACCGAGTAGAAGCAGGGGCGGCCCAAAAAAGTTACGGCATTCAAGTGGCGAAGATGGCGGGCTTACCGACTCGAGTGCTGTATCAGGCCACACAGCGTTTGAATGAGATGCAAAAAATGGCGAATCATCAATTACGCCAGCGTCGTGCGACGTTGTCGGGCATGGCGGAAGACCACCCCCAGCTCAGCATTTTTTAGGATGATTTCGCTGTTGTACGTATAAGGCTTTTCAGCTAAAAATTGCAAGGTTTAAACTGTTGCCGTAACAGACTGTTGCACCAACCGACGCCCACGCACTAAATCCGAGCGGGTGAGCGAATGGCGAATCCCCTGAGGGTTTTGCGGACGTCCCACGTGAGGGGGTGGGGCAAGCGAAAAGGATGAGTAGGGGGGAGGATTTTCAAGGAGGGGGGAAGAGAAGGAGAGCCGCAACAATTTCCTTCTTTTTCCTCCTCCTTGAACGGATTTAGAGGTGTTGGAGACCTTTTCCCGTGAAAAGGTCTCTGACAAACAACCAGCCAAAAATGAAGGCTATGGTTTTTTAATCAGGGCTTGACAGAAAAACTTTATACTTTACAATGTACATTATTGTAGATTAACACTGAATGTGTTCAGGATTAATCGCGTTTAACCCTTAAGGATTTTTTCTCTCATGCGTCTGTTAACGGCTCCCTTCTCGGCTTCTTTGTCTTCGGCTTCCTTGTCTGCTCCTATGGCATCTGCTGGGGGCACTTCGCAGGCGGTAGCGGCTCCAAAGCGTCAAGACACCCACGATCGCTTTCAGCTCAACACCACAGGCCTGCAACGGCAGGGGGTATTAACGCCAGCAATAATTAACCATTTATGTAGAGAAAGTGAACGGGTGGCTGAAGGACTCATCAAGAATAGCTTAAGCGCAGCGAAAGAGATGACAATAGACGAACGTGCCCGCCTAGCGACAAAATTAAATACTCAAGTGTCTAAACTTCGTCAATTAGACTCAGCATCCAATGATCTTTCGAGTTTTTCTCTTAACTATTTTAATTTAGATAAGCATGATTTCAGTGGCGTCATATTTAGACAGACTGATTTGACAGGAGCAAGCATAAATGAAACCCGCTTTGATAATTGTGAATTATGGTGGACAATTCTCAAAAACGTACAAGCTGTTGGTGCAAGCTTTATCGGTGCGAGATTGGAGCGAACAGATTTTACGAATGCCAATTTACAAGAAGCTGAGTTTACCAGAGGGACTTCTAAAAGTTCGTCTGATCTTCCAAACCGTATCACACGTGTGCTTTTTAACGGGTCAGATCTTAGAGACGCCCTCTTCGAAAATATCTTGTTGGATAGTTGTGATTTGACAAACGCCAATTGTCAAGGAGCACGCTTTATAAAATCCCGCCTTTACTATACCGAAGTAGGTGGCGCAAAATTTGATAAAAAAATGGAAGGATCTAAATTTTTCGAAAATAACAAACTCTTAAACCTTCCTATCTTTGTTAGAACGCGTACAGTAAATTTGACGGTTATCGAAGGCGGGAAAAAACCTAAGTAAAGACCTTTATCAAAGTGGCGTCAAAACGTCTCTGAACAATGAAAGGCTCTCACTCAAAAAGGAAAAGGCAATCCATAAATCATCGCTCGAACAAGAAATCCCTAACGAAAAAGACGCTAGAACTAAGGGGTGGTCATACTAAAGACAGAATCTTGCGCCACCACCACTTTTTGGGCTTTTAATTTGGTCAGCAAGAGTTGATCGCTGGCTATTTCCGTATGAGACATAAAGGACGCATCCACCACCGTCATAACGAGCAAAAGAAAGGCACTCATCCAAAACACACCTTCCACCAATGATAAACGCAAAGGGAAAGCAGGCAACCATTTTAAATGGGTGAGGGGTAGGGACATGATGATTCCTGAAAGCAAAAAACGATAAAAAAGAAAAATACTCATTCAAATAAATGAGTAGCCTTGACTCTTTTCTATTTTGCTACGAACATTCTGAAGCACAAAGCCTTTTTTGAAATTCTTATTTTTTTGTAACGTTTATGTAATAATTACTCGTCTGTCAGGGGGGACTGTGCTTGCATGCTAAGCCATAAATTCGCGAGCTGGAGGTCTTCTGGGGTGGTGATTTTAATATTTTTAGAATCAGATACTTCTAAGCGTAGCATGACGTGTGGACCGTAATACGCTTCTAATAATTGGGCGTCATCCGTATAGATTTGATCCCGACTGACCTGCTGATGCGCGTGGTAGAGGGCTTGCCCGCGAAAGACTTGGGGGGTTTGTACCGCCCATAAATGACGACGATCCACGGTATTGATAATCATGGGGGAAGCCTTCTCGGCATTGGTGACGTATTTTAAGGTATCGGTGACGGGGCGACCTGCAATCACCCCCTGCAAGTCTGGACACTCAGCCAAGCACGCGAAGGCTTGTTCTAAGTAGGGGACATCCACAAAAGGTCGTGCGCCGTCTTGAATGACAATGAGATCAGGTAGGCCCTCCTGCTCTAGCGCTTGAAGTCCCGCGAAGACGGAAGCGCGTCGATCCTGCCCCCCTTCTACCCACGTCACGCGCGAGAAGGAGTCAATGGGATTCAGTGCTAAAAAATCGTGCTGGGTTTCAGGCGAAGCGCTACAAATCACCCGTTCTATTTGTGGGAGCTGAAGTAGGCCTCTTAGGGTGTGTGCCAAGACGGGTCGGCCTGCCAGCGGCATTAATAATTTATTTTGAGGCTGTCTGGGATTTTGAGTCTCCCCCGCATTAAAACGTTGACTACGGCCCCCCGCAGTGACAATGGCGACAATGTTCATGGTAAGTCCTTTAGGTGCGAGGAGACGTCAAAGTGTTGAAACCGTTGAGTGGGATCAAGCGCTACACAGTGCCCCTGAAGGTCTTGCCAAGTGGCATAAGACGATAAAGGCAGAGCGCTTTGGGGAGATAACGGAACGAGGGGAAGGGCTTTAATCTCTCCAATAGGAAAAAACCCCACGGCTTCTAAAGCGGTGTGATGAGTCTCCCACGCGCTGGGGGGGACAGTCGCCAATAACTGAAAATCCTCTCCCCCGTAGCGGAGTAAGTCAAGGGCCTTCACGGTGGGGAAAAGCCTTTGCGCGTGCTGTAATTCTGCATGGAGGGGAATACGCGTGGCGTCTAAGACGACCTGCACCTGACTGGCCTTTCCGCATTGTAAGGCCGCATCCGCCAAGCCGTCGCTGGTATCCATTAAAGACGCGGTAGGGATATAGTGCGCCAAGGTTAATCCCGCTTCTATTTGAGCCATGGGGCGTTTGAAGGCGTTTAAGGCTTCAGGGAAGGCGCGAGTATCCGCCTTTTGATTTAGCAACCAACAGCCTAAGCCTGACAAACCGTGATGCCCCGTAGTCAGAACGAGATTCCCGACTTGGGCCTCTTGCCGTTTGAGGCTTACAGTGGTGGAAGCTTCTCCAATCACGGTGATACTAACGACCCATGCCTTTCCCCCCGTGGTGTCTCCTCCCCAAAGCTTAAGGCCTGGAGATAAGGCTTGACAGGCGTCTTCCAGCCCTTGATAGAAAGACGTGACCGCTTCTGGCTCGACCGCTATAGGTAAGGTCAAACCGATTAAAAATCCCAAGGGCTTGGCGCCACAAGCGGCCAAATCACTCAGACTAGCGGAAAGACAGCGCCACCCAATACTTCGCCAAGACTGCCATTGGGGGTTAAAATGGGTTCCTTCAACAAAGGTATCCATACTATAGACCCGTTTAAGCGAAGGTGAAATAGGCGAGTGAAAGGCGTCGTCTTTCCACGCGTCAGGGGGCATTAAGGATTGGGCAATACGCCAAACATCAGATTCTTGCATGGGAGGCACTCATTGAGGATCAGTCATCCCTTGGATTAAAAAGCAGGGATAAGACAGCGCGTTTTATCACTGTTTTAAACCGACATTTTAGACGGATTGAGCTTTGACTTTGAGGGTAGGAAAAAGAATAACATCTCGAATCGAGGGAGAATTGGTCAGTAACATGACCAAACGATCAATCCCTAAGCCGAGTCCACCCACAGGGGGCATCCCGTAGCCCAAGGCGTTTACAAAATCTTCATCCATGACTTGGGCTTCCGTGTCTCCCAAATCGCGGACTTTGGCTTGATCTTCAAAGCGACTTTTTTGATCCATAGGGTCACTGAGTTCACTAAAGGCGTTGGCAATTTCCCAAGTATTGACGTAGCTTTCAAAGCGTTCGCTTAAACGAGGATTATCCCGATGTACTTTCGCCAAAGGGGAAATATCTCGAGGTAAATCGGTAACATGAATTGGTTGAATTAAATGAGCTTCTACTTTTTCAGCAAAAACGGTTTCGACCACTTTCCCCCAAGAATCCGTGTCTTCAACAAAGATGCCGAGGCCTTTTGCCGTGCTTCGCGCGTCTTCTTCGCTAAGAGGCATGAAGTCTATTTGAGTATATTCCGTGACCAAATCCACCATGGACGCGCGTTTCCATGGGCCTTTAAAATGGAGGGTTTGGTCACCATAGGTGACATCTAAGTCAGGATGAATGGCCAAGCACCCCACTTGTACCAATGTTTCCGTAAGCGTCATCATATCGTTATAGTCACGGTAAGCTTCATACAATTCAATCGAGGTAAATTCAGGATTATGACGCGTACTAATACCTTCATTACGGAAGCAACGATTAATTTCAAAGACTTTGTCGCTTAAGCCCCCTACAATCAGGCGTTTTAAATACAGTTCAGGGGCAATACGAAGGTACATGTCTTGATCCAAACTGTGATGATGCGTGATAAAAGGATTGGCGGAAGCTCCCCCTGCAATGGGGTGCAACATGGGCGTTTCCACTTCCATGTAATCGGCATCACTGAGATAACGACGTAAAGCGGTTACAATTTGAGAACGTTGACGTAAAGTCTGACGGCTCTCTGCATTCATAATTAAATCCAAATAACGCTGGCGGTACCGAATTTCAACATCACTTAAGCCGTGATACTTTTCAGGCAATTGCAAAAGCGCTTTGGATAAAACCTCAAAACGCTGAACCCGCACGGAAAGTTCCCCACGAGGAGTACGGCGAACGGTTCCTTCTATCCCAATAAAATCACCGACATCTAAAAGTTTTAAAATAGGGAGTAAAGCTTCATCAAGGCTTTCTTTATGACAAAAGGCTTGAATTTTACCTGTATTGTCTTGTACATCCATAAACATGCCCGTATTACGCATCGCCATAATACGCCCTGCCAAACGAACCGAGTCAGGGGTTTCCACACCTGATTCTAGGGTTTTATAATGCGTGTGTAGATCTTGCGTATGGTGGGTGCGTTCAAAACGATAGGGGTAAGGCGTATGCCCCGCTTCTGCCAAGGCATCTCGTTTTTCAAGACGGTTGAGGACCGTATAATGGAGTTCATCTTCAAATAGGGACATGGCAAGACCTTTATATGTTTGTAGGTAGCGGTGTTGAGTAAGCGTGTGATACGGGAGAGGGAAAGGCGGAAGCACCTCTTTGTCTGCTCTTAGTTTTATCTAAAGCATTTTCTCTAAAACAGGGGGTGGGGTCAATCCTTCCCTTAGGCCTTGGGTCAAACGTCTCGTTTTTCTAAGATGCAGACGCCTGTATCTCCACAATCAATCTGCTTATACACGTCTGCCTTTTTTTGAAGCAAAAACGACGCTAAGAGGGCTTTTTCACTAGGGTGATTCCCATGTTCCACAATCAGCACAGCACCCACGGCGAAAGCAGGATGCGTGAGTATAGACGTTAAAAGAGACTCAAGCGTGGGGTACTGATAAGGCGGGTCAAGATAAATCCAATCCAGCGTGTTGATGAGTTCATCCGACTGGGCCTGCCACCACGACTCAAAGGATTGAGGACTTACGCGATAGTGAGAAGCGGCGAGCTTTAAATGCCGTTGGTTGGCTTGAATAACGCGTAGATGGGGGGCGTGTCGTTCGGTGGCGTAGACTTTGCCCGCCCCTCGACTTAAGGCTTCAAAGCCAATGGCACCACTGCCTGCAAAGGCATCAACCCCAATAGAATCCCTCCAATAGGCGGAAAGGGTGTCAAAAACACGCTGGCGAACACGTGCCGTGGTGGGTCGGACGGCGTTTCCTTTGGGGGTATTCAAGACCTGTCCCTTGTAAAGACCCGATAAAATACGAATCATGCGCGTGGAGACTCCTGTGGGATGAAAGATTTAGGCGCTTTGTACGCGGCTTTTACCTCTTGAGGGAGCGCGTTATAAAATGCCCCAAGTACGGTGTGATACAAAATGAAACGTCGATACTTCACGACCCCTTCTAGACTCCACAGCATGACGAGTCCCCCGAGTATCGTGAGCCAAGGGAAAAGCGGTGTCCACAACATTTTTAAATCATAGTGCCCTAGCAACCATACACTCAAAGCCAACCACGCTCCATGGAGCAAAGTATCAAGCAACCACCATGCGGTGATTTGCCAAGCCAAGGAGGGACGATATAACATGAGCCGTTTACAACGATTCCAGATCACCGGCAAGCGTTGCAAGGGTTCACTCACCACCACACAAGCGCCTAAGCTAGAGGCAACCGCTTGCCACAGGGCATAGACTAAAGCCAGAAGACCTAAAAATCCGAGCAGAAAGATCCAGAAAATACCGATCATATAAATTAAGGGGAAATCCATGAAGGGGGCTTCCAAAAAAGTATTTAAAAACCAAAACTGCAAGTAAAGGCTTGCCCCCATGACGCAGAATATCCCTAAAGGTAAAGCCGTTATTTGTAAAAATCGATACACCCCCCAACGTCCTAAGGCATAAACGCTTTCGGGTTCAAGAGGGTTATAGTCCACATGTAGTGAGTGAGGACGAGACAAGGTAAGGCTCCAATGGCTGAGGTAAGCCACTTCTAAGCGAAGACGAAGTAGCGTCAGACTGCCTACGCCCAGTAAGGCAAAAGCCAAGCCTTTGACCGTAAAATGAAAGGGAATACTGAGGCCTTTGCCCTGTGCTAATTCAAGAAGCACGTGCCAAAGAGACATTAAAAAAGGTTTGGCCCCCAATAAAACCACGGGGTAGGCGCCTAAAAAGACGAAGAGTAAGACAAGGCTTAAGGCCAGAAAGGAGGGAGGAAACGGATGAGTCTTCACAGGAGCAACCTTTGTCAAGGAGAATAACAGCATGAACCTGTATCACTATAGCATAGGAAAAAAGCCGATGCCTTTCTATTTTAGGAGTCCTCCCTATTTTAAATTCTTAAGAAAAGGAAAAGCTTTTATCACTTTAGCGGTTCCCTGCGTCATACTGAAACTAGGTTTCATTCACATTAAATTCCTGTATAATGTGACTATAATATATTGTGAGTATTATTTTTAAAATGCCATAAAGAGATCCCCTTACATGATGCCTGACGTCAACCCCCTTGATGCTTTATCGCTTCCCAACACCTTAGCCGTCTTGGACGCCTTGCCTTTTGTAGCGTTTTTAAGCCCCTTGACGGATTTAACTCAACCCGTATTGTACAATAACGCATGGCGAACATTGTATGGAGACCACTCTTTTCAGCCCCTGCCTGCCTTGCCAACGCTACTCCATTTGGATGAAACAGGCGGAAAAAAACAACGAGATTGGCCTGCACTGGTACAAGAAAAATTCCCCTTTGCCGTGACCTGTCGTTCCTTGCAGAATGAACGCTACAAGTTGTCGCTCTACACTTACGACATCGAAAATAAAACCTATGTCTTAGGGGTCTTAAGCCTTTTTCAAGAAGATGTCGCCTTGACCCAAGCCCACCATGATTTTGTTTCCATTATGTCGCATGAATTCCGCACGCCCTTAACCAGTATTCGTGGTTTTGCGGACACCATGCTCCACTACGGAGATAAACTCGCGGGAGAACAGCAAACGCGCTTTATCAAAATTATACGAGATCAATCGGATCGTTTGTCCCGCATGGTGGAAAATATTTTGATTATTTCCAAGCTCGGCCAAGAACAAAAGAAGCCTCAAGCGCGGCCTTTGCTTTTAAAAGATATTGTCGCCAAAGTCAATGGGGCTTTACAAGGCAAAGGCGTGAATATGGAAAAGCGTTTTCATTTTGAAGGCATCGACACGGCGGAAAGCGTGTGGGCTGAACCCGATAGCCTAGAGCAAGTCTTATTGAATTTAATGGACAATGCCGTTAAGTATTCGCCTGAATCCAAATCCATTACCGTACGCGTAGAACCTTGTAAAATGGAACCTAGTCGCTTTCTTAAAATAGTGGTAGAAGATCAAGGCGACGGGATTAATGAGGCCCAACGTCAAAAATTATTTGGTAAATTTTACCGCACCGCCAACCACATGACTCAACAGGTAGAAGGGTCAGGATTAGGTCTTTATATTACCAAAACCTTAGTACAACGCATGGGTGGGCAAATTGGGGTAGAAAGCGATGTGGGGCAAGGCACACGTTTTTGGTTTACGGTGCCGATGAATACCCTTGAAACGCAAAATCAGTATCGCCAGAGCATTTTAGTGAGTGGTGAAGCCCTTGAAGACGATTAAGCCATTGTATTTGCTCAAACCCTGAACCACGCTTTCCTTTTAATCCCTATTTTTTCAATACTCTATTAAGCCTATCAGCAAGGAATTTAAACATCGTGACCCGCATCCAACAGTTTCAAAAATTGCAAGAATTGTTGGTGTTAACACCCTTTACCTTTCATGAGCTGGGGGAGGGCACTTTGCCCCCGTCTACGGACTTTGAAGTACTGGAAGAGCAAGCCAATCACTTGGATGAAAAAGCCCGTTGGGGGGAATACCATCGCTATTTACACGCCTTTATTGCAGGACTACAAGGGGACGATGTGATTTCGGTTCGATTAATGCACCCTGCAAGCTTTGAAGCCTTAGAAGCGGTGTATCACCAAACTCTGCCAGATGCGGTTTTGATTGATGCCCCAGGGTATCACTTACTTGAAGCCATACAAGAAGAAGCCAATGCGGAATTGTCCCAAGGGGTGAAGCTTCTTTTTCATGATGTTCAACAAGCGGTCTTGTCTCCTTTGGATTTAACACGCCGTGTTCGTCAATGGTCCGTGCAAGAAGGATTTCGCACCGTTATTTTGAATTTAAGCCGTGGCGAAGTCGAAGAAGCACGTATTCAGTCCTTGGTGCAAGGGGCGGATGAATTACTGGACACTGAAATGTCGGGAGAAGAACTTTGTATTCGAGTGTTGTCTCACATTCGACGCCATTTAGATCAATATCAATCCTTAATCACCCGTCAACCCAATGGTGAATTGTTAGAGCGCATGTTTAATCGTCGTATTCGTCAAGGGGTAGGCATTACGCTTGAACATGAAGACGAGAATGCCTTTGCGGATAACTCTAAATCGGAGGCGGATCAATGGGCGATGGCCGTCTTTCATTTAGATTCGCTCAATACCTATGGGTTACTTTACGGACAAGAAGCCAAAATAAGAGTCTTGCAACAAGTGGCCACCGTTTTAGGTCAAATGCTTCACGTGCCTGATTGGATTTTTCATATTGAAGAAAATACCTTTATTGTGTTGTCTACCCCAGAACGGCTGGACCGCATGATGCCGATTGTCATGAAACGTTTGGATGCGAGTTGTCGTCACTTTCTTTCGTCAGAGGACCAAGCGCGCGACTTTTTTATTTGGAAGCAAGATTCCCTCTTTACTCGTGTCCCCATGCTTCGTATCGGGGCGGGCGTGGTGTCCACCCAAATGACCCATTTTACCCATTTAACCCCTGTTTTGGCCAAGGGCATTCAATTAGCCTTAAAAGCCTTGTCTCAGCTGGCCAGTCCAGAAACGGCATGGTTAAGTGACTGCCTTTTGTTGACGGGAGAAACAGAAACGGATGATTCCCTTTCAACGCAAGGGAATCGCCCCTATGTGATTGTGGTAGAACCAGATGCCGCCCTTGCCTTTTTATTGGAGCAAACCATTAGTATGAACGGCCTTGAAGTGGATGTCATGCCGAGCATGATGGATGCGGAACTGGCCATTCAACAGCGTCGACCGTCTGCCGTGGTGGTGGATCCTTTTATCCAAGTCGGAACAAAGCGCTCTTCAACGGGGGAAAATAGCCCATGGCAAGCCTTACAAAATATTCGGCGATTGATTCCTTATTCGTTTATTTTAGCCACTTGTAATCATGACGATTATGAAGCGGCCTTAGTCAATGGGGCCAATGCGTTTTTACCCAAGCCTTATAAATTACTCCCTCTACTCAGTTGGCTAGATTATGTTTTGAAGGTAAAATCAATTTAGCTTAGTTTATTTTATTTTCAATTTCAACAAGGCTTGTTAAAATTGAAGCATTTAAAAAGTGAGGGTATTTTATGTTTCAGAATCCGTATGCCTTGGGTGTTCAGCCCCTTGATTTAATCATTGAAAATAGTCAGGTGTATACGCCCAATGGTTTAGAAGCGTTGGATGTCGGCATTTTAAAGGGTAAAATTGTAGCCTTAGAACCTTCTTTACTTGCTTGGCCTGCCAAAAAACGCCTTGACGCGAAGGGACTCACCACTTTACCTGGCGTGATTGATACCCAAGTCCATTTTAGAGAACCTGGCCTGACCCATAAAGAAGATTTAGAGTCGGGGACTCGCGGCGCTGTCGCGGGTGGGGTAACCAGTATTTTTGAAATGCCCAATACCAATCCCAGTACAACGACTCAAGAAGCGATGCAAGCCAAGCTGGACCGCGCGGCCGAAACCGCATGGTGTAATTATGCCTTTTACGTGGGGTCTTCCGCAGAAAATATTGAAGCCTTGCCTGAATTAGAGCAAATGGCGGGAGTCTGTGGGGTTAAATTATTTATGGGGGCCTCCACAGGCAATTTGTTGGTCAGAGACGACGCCACCATTTCAAAAGTCTTAAGCCACGGGAAACGACGTATGGCCATTCATGCAGAAGATGATTTTCGCTTAGAAGAGCGAAAGGCGTGGTTGCACGAACAAGCAGATTTACATCCTCGCTTACACCCAGAATGGAGAGATGCCCAATCGGCTTTGCTGGCCACTCAGCGCATTACACGCTTGGCGCGTCAAGCACGTCGTCCTATTCATGTGCTACACATCACCACGGCCGATGAAATGCCTTACCTCGCCACGCAAAAAGATATTTGTACGGTGGAAGTCACCCCCCAGCACTTGACGCTGAATGACGAAGATTACGAACGTTGGGGATCTTTGGCGCAGATGAATCCACCGATTCGTAGTCGACAGCACCAAGAAGCGTTATGGTGGGGCGTACAACGCGGTATTGTGGATGTCATTGGGAGTGATCATGCGCCCCACACACGAGAAGAAAAAGCCAAGCCTTATCCCCAAAGTCCTGCAGGCATGACAGGGGTACAAACCTTAGTGCCTCTTCTGCTGGACCACCTTAATGCGGGGCGTTTGAATCTTCAACGCTTTGTGGATTTAACCAGTGCAGGCGCCGCGCGTATTTTTAACCTTAAAGGGAAAGGTCGTATTGCGCTAGGCTATGACGCGGATTTTACCGTAGTGGACTTAAAAGCCAAGCGTGTCATTACAGATGCGTGGATTGAATCCAAAGTAGGTTGGAGTCCTTATGACAATAAAAGCGTGACGGGTTGGCCCATTTTTACGATTATTCACGGTCGCGTGGTCATGGCGGAAGGAGCGCTATTGGAAAAATCTGCCCAAGCCATTCGCTTTTGGGACACCTCCCACACGAGCGCTTCGGATGAAATCGTAAGAGAAGCCGCCAACGTATGAAATTGCCTAGACACCCCGCCTATTCTTTAATTGAAATCGGTATTACTTTAGCTATTGTGGGGTTGTTAACGGCTTTTGTCTTGGTGAGTTTTCAACGCACCTATGAAGATCGAGACGCCTTAGGCTTACAAGGGGCCTTACTCATTTTTCAGAACGTTTTGATTGAAGGGAGTGACCGTTTAAATCAATCCCCTAAAGATGTCAACTTGGCTTCAGTGATAGAAGCCATTGAAGCGAGTGAAAAAATACAGTGGACGCCTCCTGAAACGCCCCCCCCCACAGATCCCGAAGTCACGGTAAAGGTGCGTGTGAATACGAATCAATCGTTTGACGGCGCTCGTGGGGTTCGTTTTCGCGTGAATGATTGTGGGGATGTCTGCCCCCTAGAACTCTTTGGCTTTGCCTACTATACGCTTAAAACCAATGAAACCATTCAATGTTCCGCCGATCCTGTGGCCACCACTTGTCATTATATTGCCAATCAATAAAGCAGGTTTTAAGCCTTTTAGTCTGTATCATGACCCATATAAGCAATCAAAATTTTAACGGCTTGTACCGTATCTTCCTGAATAAAGGCATAAATACTTTGTCGCATATATTCAATTTCAGGGGCATTGGGCATTTTGGTTTGCGGTAAATTCAGGATGGCTTTTCCTGTATTTGCTGAATTGGGAAGGCTATGATTGATTTTAATCATTTGGCCTTCTTCATTATAAATAGGGCTATTTTCTGGTAATAATAATTGACCCGTCGTACTGTCAATTTCTAGACTTTCTCTTGCAATTTCTTCGCCACTGGCGGTGTAAACTTTCTGGGGAAGGGGCTTGCCTTCATCATCTAAAATGAGTTTGGCGGTGGTGATAGGCAAGGGGCGTTCAAATGCTTTTTTCAAGACCATGAGCGCTAAAATACCCAAGGTTAAAACGGTTATAATATAGCCTAATTGTAAAAACAACTCATTTTGTTGAGCACTTTTAAAAGCCGCGGCCATTTGTTCATTCTTTTTACCAGGGGCTTCACTAAACTTAAAGCCTTTGACATCCACACTATCACCACGTTCCAAATTTAAGCCCGCGGCATTGACCAACATTTCTTTAATTTCTAGCGTCTCCGTTTCCGTCAAGACTTTATTCATCACCACCGCCACCGTCACGCGTTTTACACCGCCACTGGCATACACAATTTCCTTATTTTCTTCAGAATGGGCATAGTTGGTGGTTTCTTTTTTAGCGGTATAATGCTTGTCTTTTTTGTCTTTCTCTTCTTTGGATTTATAACTAGGCGTCGTATTGGTTTCTACGCCAGGGGTTCCTTTTTCCCCTTGTTTGGCGCCGTCATATTCTTCAGATTCAGTTTGCTGAGACACGACAACCCCTGTGGCTTGTGCTTCCGTGGTGGTGGCGGGTTGAATCGTTTTGACGTTGGCACGGGCTTGGTCGTAATTCAAATCCATTGAAACGGACAAAACCGCATTGCCTTCACCTACAATAGGTTCAATTAAAGCCATCAACTTCTTCTGTAGAGCGGTTTCCAACTGACTTTGTCGAGTTTCTCGGGTTTGCATGCTGCCGTTGGCGGTGGGGGAATCATCCAATGAATTGCCATAATTGTCTGAAAGTACCACTTGTTCAGGAGTGAGGCCTGACACGGAGTGGGACACTAGATTTTTGATGGTTGAAATTTGTTTTTGCTCTAATCGAAATCCAGGTTCCACCACGAGCATCACACTGGCACGAATGGGATCATCATTTTCCGAAAAAACGCTTTCTTCAGGGCTAGAAATCATGACTTTGGCATTTCTAATCCCTTGAATCGATTGCAAGGTGACGGAAATTTGATCGGTATTGAATTTTTTCAGCCATTCTTTTTGCACATCCCCTTGCAAAACAGGGGGAATTTTAGACAAACTCACCCCTTCGCTGCTGGTGAGTTCATTGGCGGTTTCGAGCATCATTTCACTTTTTTGATTTTGAGGGACCAAAACCGTGGTGCCTCCATCCGCCAAACGATAAGGAACTTTCGCTTCTTTTAATTTGTTGACGGTGGCTGCTGCATCAGGCAAAGACAAATTGGAATAAAGGACATCATACTGATCATTGGCCTTGTTGAAAAGAAAAAATCCCGCGAAACCCATTCCTAAAATAAGCGTCCCTAAAGTCACCTTTTGCACCAAGCTTAAGGTCGACAAACGATCTAATATAGATTGTAAGGTTTCATTCACGACGATACGGATACTTTCTTCACCACGCCGACGTCATCAGGCGTCACAACGGATACAGGCCTTCGCCTTTTACAGATCAGGAGAGACTAAATCTGCATACGGCTGATGTCTTGATAGGCGGAAACGATTTTATTACGGACTTGTGTGGCCATTTTGAGAGACATTTCCGCTTTGTTAATAGACAGCATGACTTGGTGAAGGGGAATATCTCCGCCTGTTGCATAGTCTTGAATCGCATCCCCCGCTTGTAATTGGGTTTGATTCACCCGTTGCATCTCTCCTTTAAGCATGGAGGCAAAATTGCCTAAGCTCCCTTCTTTTGAAGTGGCAGAAGCCTTATTTTCGCTGGACACATGCTCTTGCAAGCCTTCCGCCTTGACGTCTTCACTACTTTTTCGAATCCCTGTTCGGTAACGGACTTGAAACGCTTGATTCGCGGTATTAAAGTCCGTGGGAATCGCAATGCCTGAAGCAAGGGCATTATATGTATTTTGAAGGGCATCCATGGCGTTACGAGCCTCTTTTCTTTAAGGGTTTTAAGGATGAACGGGAAAGGGTTTCCCTGTCACGACGGGTGTATTACGGTGATTCTATTCTAGTTTTTTTCAGATGCTTTAGGGGTCTTTTACCCTTTTAAGGGCGATGAAATCCTCTAAATAACCCACTCAATCACCCTTTTTTACATTTGAAGGGTGGTGTCATTCATGCTTTTGGTGGATTTAAAGGCCGAAACAGAGGCTTCATAGGCCTTACTGGCAGAAATCATATCCACCATTTCAGTAACCGCATTGACATTGGGATATTCTACAAATCCATCTTTATTGGCGTCAGGATGGCTAGGGTCATAGACCATACGCATCGGGGTTTGCGTATCCGTCGTAATCTGTAAAACTTGCACGCCTAAGCCTTGGCTTCCCGCCCGTCCATCACTACCTGCTGAATTGGCAAGTGGAATACGGTTTTGTCCCATGGCATTGTCTCGTCCTTCTTGTTGAGCCGCCAAGAGCGGTGCAAAGGTGACGCTTTTTCGTCGATACGCCCCAATTTGTCCATCGGCTTGTCTGGTGGTATTGACATTGGCTAAGTTGGCGGAAATGGTATCCATACGCAAGCGTTGTGCCGTCATGGAAGAGGCCGTGACATCATAAATATCCATCATCACAAAAGTCCTTTATCCGTTTGGGGTTAAATCAAAGAGGCAAATGCTCCCTATTGTTCAGACAAAACCCCTTTTAATTGTTGATTCAAGCGACTTTGAAAGGTAATTAAGGCTTGAAAACGACTGGTGTTTTTAGTCATGGCCACCATTTCACGTTCTAAATCCACCCCATTACCGTCATTACGGTAACGATAGATTTCATTGGTTGAGTCGTTGATTTTGGAGTCTTTCACGGGGCTTGTCCCTTGGTAGGCACTTTGCCCTATTCGCTGTTGTAAGGCATCTGGAGCCTGATAATTAAAGTGCAGTGGATTCGTCCCTTGCATGCTCAAGGGTTCATTGAAATTAGGGGCCGTAGCTTCCATGGAAGGAGGCTCCCCTGCTTTACTCATTTTAATGGCATCGCGAAGATTACTTTGAAAGTCGACGTCACGCCTTTGATAATTGGGCGTTTCAGCGTTAGAAATGTTGGAAACAATCGCTTTTTGGCGAGCATAATGGCCATCTAAACTTTTGGCAATGACATCCCCCGTTAAGGAACGAAATAAATCCATGGCAAGGTCTCTCTCATCATATTGACGTAAGTTTTAGCGCAAGTGTACCGTCAGTATAACCACGCCCGTACCCTTCTTCATTGATCTACAGATGAATTTTCAGAATCCAAACTCACTGTAAGTGAATCAGATTTTCAAACAATGGCCTCGTGTTACCCTGACAAATCAAATAGCTTAAGGAAGCAGGGGGCTTGAAATCAAAAAAATAAAAGGTAAGACTTGCCTTTTTCATGTGTTTTAGATTAAATTAAGTGAATCTTGTATCGTTGGGGGAGAGTTACCTTCATTTTCATGCTTGAAACGGAACGGAATCATCATTCCCTTATCATCTACAAAACAGATTTAACGTCTTAGTTCGTCATAGTCAATTAAAGTATAAAGAGATTTCACACATGGAACAAGCCTTATTATATGTCGCTTTAGGGTCTGGTGTCTTAGCCCTATTGTATGGCATTTTAACCCGTAAGCAAATTTTGTCTCTCCCTGCGGGAACAGAAAAAATGCAAGAAATTGCCAATGCCATTAAAGAAGGCGCTTCTGCTTATATGAATCGTCAATATACAGCGATTTCAGTGGCGGCCGTGGTTTTGGCTGTTTTAATGTTCTTTATGTATAGTGCCGTCAAAGGGGCAAATTACGCTAGCTTTATGACGGGTGGCTTTTTGCTAGGCGCCTTTTTAAGCGGTTTGGCGGGTTATATCGGCAT
>JBIJBR010000107.1:0-5730 GCA_044345135.1 Vampirovibrionales bacterium | reverse complement strand
CGTACCGCAGAAGCGGCACGTCATGGCATGAACCCCGCTTTGGCTGTGGCCTTTAAAGGGGGAGCCGTAACGGGTTTATTGGTCGTAGGTTTGGCCTTAATTGGTGTGACCGCCTTTTATATGCTAGTGCAACAAAGTCCTGAATTCATCCCTACTTTGGCAGGGTTGGCATTTGGATCTTCCTTGATTTCCGTATTCGCCCGTTTGGGTGGTGGTATTTTCACTAAGGCTGCGGATGTGGGAGCGGATTTGGTCGGTAAAATTGAAGCGGGTATCCCTGAAGATGATCCTCGTAACCCTGGGGTGATTGCGGACAACGTGGGCGACAACGTAGGCGATTGCGCAGGAATGGCCGCCGATTTGTTTGAAACGTATGCGGTGACGATTGTGGCGTCGATGTTGCTGGGTCATTTACTCTTTAAAGGCAATCCTGATGCCTTGCTTTATCCCTTATTGCTCGGGGCCTTGTCGATTGTCGCTTCTATTGTAGGGACTTACTTTGTAAAAGTAGGATCTGACAATAATCCGATGAACGCGCTGTATAAAGGCTTTTATGTGGCCATTGCCTTGTCGACGCTTATGATTACAGGGGCTACCTACTGGTTATTTCCTAGTGGCATTGCCGATTTATCCGCTTTACATTTGGTGATTTCTTCTGCTATTGGTATTTTGGTGACCTTGGGTTCGGTTTATATTACCAACTATTATACGGCGACGGAATATCGTCCTGTCCGTGAAGTGGCCAAGGCTTCTGAATCGGGTCATGGCACCAACGTGATTGCAGGTCTCGCGATCGGGATGGAAGCAACAGCACTGCCTGTTATTTTAATTTGTTTCGGGATTTTATCTTCCTTTATGACAGCAGGACTTTACGGGGTAGCGATTGCTGCGGTGGCCATGCTTTCTATGGCAGGAATTGTCATTGCGCTAGATGCCTTTGGTCCCATTACCGACAACGCAGGCGGTATTGCAGAAATGGCGGGTATGCCGTCTGAAGTGCGTGCGATTACCGATCCTTTAGATGCGGTGGGCAACACCACCAAAGCCATTACCAAAGGGTATGCCATCGGTTCTGCAGGCTTGGCTGCGGTTGTTTTATTCTCGTCTTATATTATTGATTTGCAAGAAGCCGCCAGGAGCGGTGCAAGGTCTCTTCAGCTTGGGGGATCCTCTTGTCGTGGTGGGTCTCTTTGTGGGAGGATTGGTGCCTTACCTTTTTAGTGCCATGGCGATGACGGCCGTCGGTCGTGCCGCGGGTTCTGTGGTTGAAGAAGTACGTAGCCAGTTCAAAGAAAAGCCCGGTATTATGGCAGGGACTGAAAAACCAGATTACGCCCGTTGTGTGGACATTGTCACCCAGTCCGCCTTAAAGCAAATGGTAGTGCCTGCATTATTGCCTGTTTTAGTGCCGATTGCCTTATTACTCGTGGGTAATTTACTCACCACTCAACAATTTGCCAGTATTAAAATGATTGGTGGCATGTTGATGGGTAGTATTATTACGGGCTTGTTTGTCGGTATTTCCATGACCAGTGGGGGGGGTGCGTGGGACAACGCCAAGAAGTACATTGAAGATGGTCACCATGGTGGTAAAGGATCCTTTGCCCATGCCGCGGCCATTACCGGTGATACGGTTGGCGATCCCTATAAAGACACTGCGGGACCTGCGGTAAACCCCGTGATTAAAATCATCAACTTGGTGGCTTTACTATTGGTTCCCTTTCTTATTTAAGTCCCTTTAAGAAAAAAGATGCTTTAAAAGCGGATACCTCATGGGTGTCCGCTTTTCTTTTGAAATAAAATCTTGTGATTCAGCTATGTTTTTTATAAACTACAACGCAGGGATTTTTTCCTGATTTTTTCGACAATAGCCTATTTCGGGAGCCGATACGATTCAATGAAATTTTTAAATTTTCTGCCCAATGAAAAACTCTTTTACAATTTAATTAGTGAGCTCGCTAAGCAAGCCAACGCCAGTAGCCAAGCACTTCATGCCTATGTGCAATATGGGGATGCCACGCGTCAGCCCATGTCGGATGCCCGCCTTGCTGCCAAACAAGCCTTGCGAACCTTGATTGAAGAAATTTGCCGTGCCTTTATTACACCGTTTGACCGTGAAGATCTACAAGAATTGGCGGAAGCGCTCTACCGCATTAGTGGCATGGTGGACACAATCCAACAGCGGATGCACGTGCATCATCTCCATTCTTTAGACGGTGACTTCCAACGCATGACACAGATTTGCGTGCATCAAGGAGAACATTTGGTGGCCTTAATTGAAGGGCTCAATCGTAATGAAAAAGCCAGTATCCTACAAGAAAAAGTCACGGTTTTATATGATTTAGAAGATCAAGCCGACAAAACGGCTTTAGAACTTGAACATAATTTGTTTAAGCATGACCCCATTCCTGATGCGTTAAATCTCATTGTGCGCAAAGATTTATACCAAAATCTTGAAAATGTGACGGATGCCTTTCGAGATGTGGCCGCCATTGCCTTGCGTATTATTCTCAAGCATAGTTAGTCAGGAGTCTGCAGGATGGAGTTGATGCTAGATCCTCACTTTCTACTTTTAGTGCTTATCGTGGCACTGGCCCTTGTCTTTGATTATATTAATGGCTTTCATGATGCGGCCAATGCGATAGCAACCGTGGTGGCGACTCGGGTGATGACCCCTAAAACTGCCGTGTTATTTGGTGCCTTTTTTAACCTCATGGGCGCTTTAATGGGGACTGAAGTCGCCGCAACGATGGGCAAAGGCATTGTCGAAGCCAGTGTGATTAATCTTGAAACGATTTTATGTGCCTTAATCGGTGCGATTACTTGGAATTTATTGACGTGGTGGAAAGGTTTACCGAGTTCGTCCTCACACGCCTTGATTGGTTCATTGATGGGAGCCTCCTGCTTTTGGGTCGGTGACTTTAGTGAAAATGTCGTGCACTGGCAAAAAGTCTTAGAAAAAGTAATTATCCCCATGTTTAGTTCACCTTTGATTGGTTTTGTGGTGGGGTATATTTTAATGACCTTACTCACCTGGATAGTGTACCGTATGACGGTCAATAAAATCAACGGTATTTTTGGCAAATTACAAATTGTTTCCGCTGGTGCTATGGCGCTGAGTCACGGTATGAATGACGCTCAAAAAAGTATGGGGATTATTGCCTTGTCTTTAATGCTCTATAAGCAGGTGCCAGCGGAGCAATTTCATGTCGGGCTAGAAATTATTATCCCTTGTGCCATTGCCATTGGTTTGGGAACGCTTTCAGGGGGGTGGAAAATCATTCGTACCTTGGGCAGTAAGATGATTAAACTACAACCGATTCATGGTTTTGCCGCTGAAGTCACCTCTTTTACGGTGATTATGCTGGCGAGTCATTGGGGAATTCCCTTGTCGACCACCCATGCCATTACCTCGACCATTATGGGCGTGGGGGCAACCAAACGGCTCAGTGCGGTGAAATGGACCTTGGTAGGCTCTATTTTATGGGCATGGATTTTAACCATTCCGGTTACGTTTTTATTGAGTGGGGGAATTGCGTGGCTGTATAAGACCTTATGGACGTCTTCATAAAAAATAGGATTAAGAAGGCTTATTCAAAAGGACGAGTGTTGGATTGAAAAAGCGTATGAATAGCGAGGAATGCAGGGTATGGATTGGCTGGTTCACGGAATAGAATGGATTTTAGGTGGACTCTTAACTTGGATTCACGCCGTCATTGAAGCCTTGGGTTATGTGGGAGTCGCCTTGCTCATGGCGATTGAATCGGCCAATATTCCCTTACCGAGTGAGATGATTTTGCCATATGCCGGTTACTTGGTTCAACAGGGGCAAATGAATATTCATTGGGCCAGTCTTGCGGGTGCCTTGGGCTGTGTGTTAGGCTCTTTACCTTGCTATGCGTTGGGGCGATGGGGAGGCGAAGCCTTTATTCAAAAATACGGAAAGTGGGTCTTGATTGATGAAGACGACCTCAAGGACGCCCGACGCTGGACGGCACGCTTTGGGGATGCAGCCTTTTTTATCTGCCGTATGCTGCCCATTGTACGTACCTTTATTTCCGTGCCTGCAGGCGTACTGAAGGCTCATTTTTGGCGTTTTACCCTCTATACGTTTATAGGGTCTTGGGTGTGGAGTTATCTGCTGGTTTACGTGGGGATTGTCTTTGGAAATAATTTGAAGGCGTTTAAGCATTACTGGCATCAATTTGATGTGGCCATTGCGCTGGTCTTATTGCTGGGGGGGGGCTATTACCTCTGGAAGCATGTCGCCAAAAAATGGATGAAGCATCATGCCTAATGCTTCACGCTAGCACGCAAGGCTAGCATGCAAACATACTATCTTTAAAGATGAACGAACGTAACGATTAAAACATTGTCGTTTACACTATTTGTTATTTGTGCTAACATTACTCCTATATAAAGCACTAAAGTTATAAAAGGAGCTTTTCTTATGAGTAGTACTGATAGCAATATAACAGCTACCGTAAAAGAGTTTTTAGATGTACAGCTGAGTCAAGGCCGTACCTTAGAAACAATTTCGAATGAAGAAATTGTGGAATATCTAAATAAGTATCCAAACCTTCCTCAAAAAACACCGCGTCAAATTTCTGCCTTTAAAGCTAACTACAAAAGAAAATCACTTCAGTCACATACACAAGTTAGCACACACGATAAAAAACTACCTAATTCTTTAGAATGTATTCTAAATGTTAGAATTTCTAAGGAGCGATATGTTAGAGTTATTTTTGATGAAGAACCAAATACTCGCGATATTGATAGGTTAATACAATACTTAGAAATGATTAAGCCCGATTTCAAAACAGATCTAGGGGAAATCCAAAGCCCTTAGATTACTTTTTTAATACCGCTGAGAGTCCATGCCCAGCTTAATTAATTGGTCTTGAAAAAGTAAAAGCCCATGACTCCTTTGCCTAACCAAAGAGTCATGGACTTTCTGTTTTTATTTTAGCAGTCTCGCTGACTAAATGCAAGTCTGCCATTTGAAAAGTAGATTTTCAATGTGTTTAACATAGAATAATAGAATGAAATTGTCTGATGATTTAAATGTAACATCTACTATCACGAATATTTCAAGCAAGCACACCCCCGTCTTATTAGACGACGTGTTAAAGGGCTTAAATCCGCAAGCGGGTAAAAG
This sequence comes from Vampirovibrionales bacterium, assembly GCA_044345135.1. GTDB lineage: Bacteria > Cyanobacteriota > Vampirovibrionia > Vampirovibrionales > JAJTHC01 > JAJTHC01. The sequence continues at coordinate 572 of JBIJBR010000107.1, read as the reverse complement.
CTATGTCGATGGCACCTTGGGGATGGGCGGGCATAGTGAGGCCCTCCTACAAGTTTTACTTGAAGCGGGAGATTCTGCTCCTGCTTGGTTTGGGGTGGATCAAGATGCCCACGCGTTAACGATGGCTCGCGTGCGTTTAGCCAAGCGCTTGGAGGCCTTTCCCAATGCGTCAGGCTGTCATTTTATTGAAGCCAACTATAGTGAGATGCCTCAGCAGATTCAAACACGAGGGGTTTCGACGATTAGTGGGGGCTTACTCTTGGATTTGGGGGTGAGTTCTTTTCAGCTCGATACCCCCGAGCGTGGGTTTAGTTTTATGCGAAGTGGTCCGCTTGATATGCGAATGAACCCTCACGCGAGCTTGACTGCGGCGGACTTACTGAATACGCTTGATTTTGAAGCCTTGGTTCATATTTTTGAAGTCTATGGTGAAGAAAAATATGCCTTCCCCATTGCCAAGGCCATTGTAGAAGACCGTAAAAAAACACCATGGGTAGACACACTCGCTTTGGCTCACTTGGTGGAGCGTATTTATCGGCTCAAGCAAAAATCAGGAAAAGCGAAAGAGCTAA
>JBIJBR010000079.1:0-7165 GCA_044345135.1 Vampirovibrionales bacterium | reverse complement strand
AATTGTAGAAATGTTGGGCAATTACGCCTTTGACTCTGAAATACTGGCCGCGAGTATTCGTCACCCCTTACATGTGGTTCAAGCCGCACAAGCCGGTTGTGATATTGCTACCATTCCCCTCAAAGTCTTAAAGCAAATGTATCAACACCCCTTAACGACTTCAGGGATTGCCGCCTTTAAAAAAGACTGGGCCGCACAAGAAGCCTAAGCGCTGTCCTTCACAAGACCACACATCCCTTTCACGAAAGAACATCACACCCATAAGGGATCTTTTCCTTAAACAAGGGTTTAATTTTTGAAAAACTACGTTATACTGTGGAGAGAAGGGGTCTTGAAATGCTTAGCATCGCTTTCGGGTCAACCCTTCAACAGGGAAAATAAAATGACTGCCTTGCTTTTCAAAAAAAAACGCTCGCCTTTTCTACAGGCGTTGAAGGTGGCTTGGATGCGTACCCCCATCGGCGGCTTATTGCATATGGGAGTGGTCAAATTAAGCCCCATTCACCGACAACTACAAGCGCTAGAAGTACAAAATATTATGGCCTATTATAACGAGTGGAACCGTCCTCGTCGTTGGCCCATTTTTCGTTTTTACGCGTGGTTATGGACTTATTTTATTTCAGGCTTTCGTTTGTGGGATTTAAGTGATTCGGCACGTCAAGACTACTACGCCTTAAACCGACAAAGTCCCTATACGTCAAAGATTATTCCGCTTACCTCCGATCTAAAAGAAGACCGCGCAGAATCCGATGCTCCCCGTTTGAACAATGCGCATTTACCCATTTTAATCGTGCCTGGTTTAAATACGCCCCCCTACTTTTTTAGAGAAATGGTGGAACATTTCAAAGCGCAAGGTTACCCGATATATGTGGCTGAAATGCCACAGCAAGGGCTGTCTTCCATTGGGGAATCCGCCGTGGCTGTCAACGAGCAAATTCAAGCCTTATGCCAACACTATCACGTAGAACGTATTCATGTGGTCGGTCATTGTCTAGGGGGCTTGGTGGCCAAATACCTGATTGATTCCATAAGGACGACACAATCGCCCATTAAAACCTTGGTGACCTTGGGAACGGGATTTTTAGGCGCCACTGGCGTGCAACGCCTCAAAGATTATTGGGTGCCTCGTAATCCAGACAAACCCATTCCTGAAGTATTTGACCAACTGACTCAAGCCAAAAACGCCCTCGTCAAACAAGGCATTGATGTCGTGTATCATTCCATTATGGTGGTATGGGACTTTATGGTGCCCTTTCAAAATGCCATGCTACAAACGACAGGCTATGACATGCATACGCCTGAGGTTTATAATCATTTATTAAGCGACTGGAAACTAGACCACTTAACTTTGGCCTTGAATCACACGGCCTTTGACAAAATACAAAAATGCTTAGAGCCTGAATGCGCTTAGTTTAAATGGATTGATGATACGCCACGGCCCATGCCACGGCTTCTTCTACAGTATTGACTTCCCCTAAGGCTTGGGTGTCTTGAAGGGCGCTTAAAATTTTCCCCACCTGAGGCCCCGGTGCCAAGTGAAGTAGAGACATCAGACGGTGGCCATCTAAGCAGGGAGGGGCTTGACGTTGAGCCAAGCCGTCCCAATACTGCTGAAGTAATTGTAATTGATGCTGCTTGGCCTGAGCAATCGCTTCGCTTGTTAAGGCGGGGCCTCGCGTACTGAGGGTATCCGCCAAAGCCAAAACCCCCAAAAAAGGCGTATGCTCCCCCATTTTTCTAAAATAGCGCAAACGACTTTTTTCACTACTTGCTGGGCTAAACGTACAGGGATACAAATGCCACGCTACCAAATGCGTCAAACGTTTTTGCACCTGCTGACTCAAATGCCACGATTTCAAAATAGGCAATAAAAGGTTTGCCCCCATTTTTTCATGGCCTAAAAATCGATGGCGCCTTGCCCCATTCGGTAACCGTTCAATTTGCCAACACTGGGGCTTGGCTAAATCATGAAATAAACAAGCCATTTTAAGCACCGAATATTCCGTCGCGCTATGACTGGTGGGTGCTAACAAAGCCTGCTGAGTGTCCACATCTAAATCAGGCCATAAGCCTTCCGCTTCTTGAACCAAAGCAAGACTATGTTCCCACAACGGCAAGTGATGATGGCTATTCGGCGACACACATTTCAAAACCCGTAAGGCAGGGAATAAGACTTCTAAGACCCCTGTTTCCGCCATTAAGGCAAGGGTTGAAAAGGCGTGTGGGGCGGACAATAATTTAAACCATTCCACCGCCACGCGTTCTTTAGCCACCTGTGTCAAAAAGGGGAGTACGTCTAAGGCCCAAGCCAAACTGTCTGAATCCAGTATAGAAGGTCGTTTTTGTTGATTCAAGACGGCATGAAAACGAAACAAGCGTAACACGCGTAAGGGATCCTCCTTCATATTCTGAAAGGACAAGGCGGTGATCCGCCCCTGTTCTAAATCCGCTTGACCGTGATAAGGGTCTAAACACGCCCTGGTCCGTGTATGAAGCGCCATAGCATTTATGCTTAAATCTCGGCGTGCCAAGTCCTGCTCAATCTCATCGCCCAAGGCTTGAGCAATATCTAAAAACAGAGGGGACGCTTCAGGCGCCTCGGAGAAAAACACCACTCTAAAAATACCCCATGCCTCGTCCAGCACCACCAAGCGAGTGTCTTCCGTATGAGCAACGAGGTGCCTAGCCAGTGCTTCGGCAGACACATGAAGCACACAAACGTCCACATCTTCAAAGGGAAAGGGCTTTTGAAGGAATGCATCTCGCACAGCGCCACCCACCACATAGGCTTCTGCACCTTGAAAGGCGTCTAAAGCTTGATTTAAAGCTTGCACACGACGATCCACCCATAAGGGATCAAAAAAAGACATTAGGTCCTTCCTTTCCCGTGAAGGAGAAGCGTCAAGCCAACCAAGGCAGCCGTTTCTGCTCTTAAAATACGCGCATTTAAATGACAAGGACGACAAAGGGGATGCCTTTGAAACTGTTCTTTTTCATCCGTCGACCAGCCGCCTTCAGGCCCTACCCACAAATGGGCGACTGTCGAAGGCTCCGCGGCGTGGAGTGCCCCCTGTAAATGAGGGAAATCTTCATGGCTACGCTCCATCAACACCCAAGACGGCGTGTTCGTGGGAAGCTCCCACAGGTCCTCTAAGCGTTGGGGCGCGAGTAATGCGGGGATATAAAAACTTTCACATTGTAAGGCGGCGTCTCTTAAAATGCGTTGCCAACGATTCATTTTAGACGCCACATGTGAAAGAGCAACCACCCCATGGGCGGTGACCATGGGCTGAATACGGTGGACGCCCAACTCACTGGCTTTTTGAAGGAGTAGATCCCACGCCTGTTCTTTTAAAACACTGGCATATAAAGTCACTTGAACCTGTGGCGTGGTGTCTGACTCCACACGACGGTGAATATCCGACAAGGTAATCGCTTTTTTATCGACGTGAAGGACCCGTGCTTCAAAAACTTGTCGTTGTTCTAAATCCACCGCCACAACCGTATCATATCGTTTCAAACGTTGGACGCTCACCAAATGATGAAGCGTTTCGGCATCCTCCAACACCCACGTATCTTGGGTCTGCCAAGGTAGGGGAGAAGCAGGTAGAAACAGTCGTTTGACGTGTGCCATCATACATAATCAACCTTATTCGGATCGTAAAACGTCACGGGCCCTGAGAGCCCCCTCCACAGGAACGTCACTAGACGAGTGACTCAAGCGATCTAGAGGACGGTCAACCGAGCGATACGTGCCTTCTAAACTAAACCATTGATTCAGCTGAGTCGATTCTAAATCCACCAAACCGTAACGCGCTAAGACCTCCCGCAACTCCGTACAACTTGGTTCAATCAAGCCTGAGCAAATCAAACGCCCTTCAGGGGCCAGTTGCCTGAGTATATCGGGCAATAATTCAATAATGACAGGACCTAAAATATTGGCCAAAATCAAAGAAAACAACGGCTTTTCCCCGAGAGGGATTTCGGCAAGGGGTGTGGCGTGAAAATGACAAACGCCGTCGACCTCATTGAGCTGAGCATTGGCTTGAGACACCTTCACCGCAATAGGATCAATATCCAAGCCCAAAACATCCGATGCCCCTAACTTAGCGGCATAAATCCCCAACACACCCGAACCACAACCCAAATCCAAGACACGTTTCCCCTCTAAAGAACTCGTTTGGTCCCATGCCGCCAAACGCTCTAACATTAAGCGCGTCGTTTCATGCGCCCCTGTTCCAAAGGCAGAACCAGGGTCCAGCGTCAGCACCACTTCCCCCGACACAGGGGTATAAGACTTCCATGTGGGACAAATCGTCAATTGATTTTCAATCACCGTATCCACATCCCAATGCCGCTTCCATGCTTCCGCCCAGTCTGCTTCGGCGTGCGTCAACACTTCAAAACAAGGGGTGGGGTTCAGTAAATCATCCGCTTCCAACACACCACGCAACATGGGTTCGAGTCCCGCCTGATGCGTAAAGACCGAAACCGCATAAGGGACGTCCACAAAGTCTGCATTGGTCACGTAATGGAGCATGACGGAATCTACCTCCGCGAATCCCCAACACAATTCACTGGCATAGTCACACAAATCCTGCGGGCAATTAAACTTAAATTCATAACTCAGGGGGAGTTCAGGGATAGCGGACAAGCGAAAATCTCCTTCTTTTATAAATCAACACCAGTATAGCCGAAAGGTGGAAAATCTTTAAGGACTATCCTACAGCCCACCTGAAAGACACAAAACGTAACAGAACACTTGTTATTTTATATGGATGCCTTAAAATGAACATACCTCAACAGTTGTTATGTGTAATACTTCATGAGTCTTGCGTATTGTTGACGATGTGAAAGTTCCCCTTTGACGTCGGCGTGTCAAAACAATCGTTCACAAGTTCATGGCTGTATTTTAGAAGTGTATTTAAACAATTAGGATGACTACTTATGGCCAATAGTAAAGGTTCTCGGAAACGGATCGATGTGAATGAGCGCAACCGCTTGCGCAACAGTGCGTACAGAGCGTCCGTGCGTACTTCCATTAAAAAAGTACACGCTTTGGTAAGTACACAAGCCTCTGCAGAAGACATTCAAAGCGCTTTTCAATTTGCACAAAGTTTGATTGACCGTGCGGTGTCTAAAAAGATTTTCAAGCCCAACAAAGGGGCAAGAGACAAGTCTCGTTTATTTGGTTTAATTGAACGACACGCACAAGCCGTTTAGACGAGACCCTATTCTGGAAAAAACTAAAATGGTGATACAAAGCCATTGATGAAAGAGGACGTGCCGTCTATACGGGGTCCTCTTTTTTTTTAGTCTCTTTATTTATATTTTTCGTCAAACAAATCTCCTAAAACAGATCAAACGGATCGCCCATCGTCGCGTGCTGTGGTTCTAAGACCAACGCTTCTGGCAATCCCCATAAAGGGCTCTCCGTTTTAGGTTCAATCCCACAAACACGATTAAACGGGCAGTATCGATCAGGACACGCCTTCGGCAACGGGAAATGACGTTCCGCCAATATCTTTTGAATCTGTTGAGTCAATAAGGCTTCTGTTTCTGCCAAATACGTGGCATCCATCTCCACCGCATAGTCTTTCACATGGGGCGTTCTATTTAAACGCACCTCCACATAATAAAACATAAAGGGTAGAGACAACTCTTTTATACGCCGTGAATCCCCAAAGGCGTGAGGATTCGCTTGCAAGAGCCTCCAAATCGCGTAAGCGTATAAACGCGTTTGCCATGCGTTGGGATAGTCGGGGGGGACTGCCGTGCCTGTTTTCCAATCAATCAGTGCCAGTCGTCCCTGAACTTCACTAATACGGTCCACGCGCCCTGTTAAGAAAATAGGCGGTAAGCCCGCGGATTGAAACGGGACATAAAAGGCATATTCACTAGCAAGGGTAGGGGCTTTCGCCAAAGGGTGCTCCCGTAACGCTTGAAAATGCGAACGAATCTTAGGGCTAAGCCCGACTTCCAAGTGGGTATAAGGGAGTCCCTTGGCCTGTAAATCCATCAAGGCATGAACCGTTTTCCCCAATTCAAAATTACGTTCATCACTAATACAACGTTGCTTTAAAACGGTTTTATAATAAAACTGTTTGGGACACTTCTCCCATTCTTTCAAATGATTCACCGAAAGCCACCAAGGCTCTTGAACACTGGGATTTAAATAAGCCAACGGCGCAGACATTATAAAGGCCTCCCTGACGGGCTTTTAAGCCATGCTTGAATAAGCGTAAAGGCTTCTGTGGGTTGTGTTTTTTGAAGCCTATGAAAGGCATTACGGTATTGCAGATGCGCAGACAAAAATAAACCTTTCATGGCACGGGTTAAGCCCACATAAAGCAGACGCGCTTCTTCTTCTAAATGTTGTCGTTTAAAGGCTTCGATATCTGCTGCCAAAGGAGCCAGCGGAACCTGAGGATGATGGCGTTGCTTGGCGAGTCGTTGAATCCCAATTAAGGCTTTTTCAGTGTCCCCTATACGGATTTGTTCTAAGTGATCTGGGAAATGGGCTTGCGTTAAAGCGGGCATCCACACAAAATCAAATTCCATGCCTTTAGATTTATGCAAAGTCATGACTTGAAGCGGAGGCGTTTCAAGGCCTTGGCCACTGACTGGTGGAGGATTAAGCAATTCTTCCGTAAATAGCTGGACATTACGTCGACTCGTTGTTAGCGTCTTAAAATGTTGATGCACCACTTCAAGGGGAGACACGGCATGAAAGGTGTTCAAAAGATTCAGCTGTACCGCTTCCAAAGGAGCCCTTTCCCATCCATAACGTTGCAAAATCCGTTGGGCATGTAAGGCACATAAAACACCGTTGCATTGATCCAAAACACTAGGCATGTAATGCTTGACCAAATCCAAAAGACAAGACGGTAAATCTCGTTGAAGAAACTCATGCTGAAAGTGATGCCAATCCCGATATAAATTTTGTAACGCCATGGGCAAGGTCGTCACTTCAATAAGCGGTAAAGCAAAAAGAGGGAGAGAGGCCAAAACGTCCCTCAAAGCGGTGAAAGAGGCGTCTTCTAGCGTATGTAAGTCATAGACATGGGCTTCCTTTAAGGCATAAAGCCACGCCAAACGAGCATGGGCTGTTTCACCATAGAGTAAAACCCCCAGCCATGCTTCCACCAATTTAAAGACTTGAAGA
>JBIJBR010000078.1:0-7219 GCA_044345135.1 Vampirovibrionales bacterium | reverse complement strand
CAAGTAGCACACCTACTCACAGAAAGCGTCTGTTTCCTTGTTCCATTTCTTGAGGTAAACCCCCATGACCCCCTCGCAATCTTTTTTTAAAACCTTGACTTGGATGCTACCTGGCTATGCGATTAAACGTTGGCTATTGGTTTTTGTGTTGGGTGGCTTTTTCTTGTTGACGGGTTTTGCCATTCTTTTTAATCTACAACCTGTGACCTTTGTTTTAAATGCGATTAAATGGTTGGCTACCCTTGCGCCGTCTTATGTGACAGGCTCTAGCCTTTTAGTGTTAGGGGCAGGTTTTCTCGCTCTAGGCTACTTGCGGACTCGTCAAACCATGAATAACGTCATTGGCGCAGACGGCTGGGTGACCAAATTTATGGACAACCTCTACACACATCATAAACTTGCCAGAGGCCCTAAAATCGTTGCGATTGGAGGAGGTACGGGGTTGTCCACCTTATTACGTGGGCTTAAGCACTATACCAGCAATATTACGGCCATCGTCACGGTGGGGGATGATGGAGGCAGTAGTGGCATTTTAAGAGAAAACCACGGTATTATTCCCCCTGGAGACATCCGTAACTGTATCGCCGCCTTGGCCAGCGAAGAAGAATTAATGACCTCTCTTTTTCAATATCGCTTTAAAAGCGGAAAAGACTTAGGGGGCCATAGCTTTGGTAACTTGTTTCTCACGGCCATGTCTGCTGTTACGGGGGATATGTTGTCCGCCATTCGAGCCTCTTCCAACGTATTGAACATTCGTGGGCGGGTACTGCCTTCGACTTTGGAGCCGATTACATTGGTTGCGGAAATGGACAATGGGCAGCGCGTACGCGGGGAATCTCGTATTCCTGAAGCGGAGGGGACCATCCAACGACTTTATTGTGAACCTTATAATGCCAAACCAACGAGTGAGGCCATTGACGCGATTTTAGAGGCGGATCTCATCATTCTAGGGCCAGGGAGTTTGTTTACCAGTGTGATTCCTAATCTTTTATTGAAAGAAATTCGTGAAGCCATTGCACAGAACCGTCAGGCCCCGAAGGTCTATGTCGCTAACATCGTGACCCAACCAGGAGAAACCGATCATATGAGCCTGAGTAAGCATGTTGATGCCATTGAAGCTCATGCCGAAGGCTTATTTCAGTTTGATATGGTCGTCGCGTCTTCCGCTTTGCCTGAAAAGCTGGTTTTACGCTATGAAAAATATGAAGCGTCTCCCGTAGAACTGGATGCGGAACGTTTACGTATGCGCGGGACGGAGGTACTCTTACGCCCCATTATTGCAGATTTTGCCGAAGGGCATAAAACGTTACGGCATAATCCCCATAAGGTGGCTCGTATTGTCATTTCATGGTGGAAAAAGCAACAACGTCGCCAATTAAAGCCGAGTATCCAAACGCCTGCTCCTACTCCTGCGCTTAAGCAAGAAGTGAACGTTTTGTAAAAGGGGTGTTAAGATAAGGTTTAAGCAAGTGATTTTAGAAGTGCATTGACGAACTTTTGCCCTTCTAAAAATTCGACAAAGTGGGGAAAACGACAGTATTCGTCAAAGCCATAGAGGAGTGCTTCATGTTCTTCATAATAATGAAAGATCCACTGTTGAACGTGTTGTCGCCATGCGTCAAAGCGCGTACGGTCTACGACGGCATAGAGTGTTTCTGTACTTTGCCAATCCCCAATGACTTTGGCAGGGGGATTTTGTTTGCTTTGCTGGACCTGTTCCGTGAGTTGATGCAGGTGAGTCGTGGCGTCTTGAAACGCGGTTGCATCTACGTTACACTTCAAAGTGGCGGTAATGGTGAGCATAAGGATGCCTCCTGTTGAAGGGTTTGATACCACTGACTCACTAAACGTTGACCAAAGGCACCACTTTTTTCAGGATGAAACTGAAAAGCCGTGATCTTTCCTTGCCTTACTGCTCCACAAAAGGCGGTGTTTTGGTAGTCACTTTGATAAAGAATCGCGCTGGGGTCTTCGGGTAGCGCATAATAGGAATTCACATAATAGACAAAGCCTTCAGGGGCTTGGGGCTGACGCGCATGAATAAAGTTCCAACCAATTTGAGGGACCTTGGCACGTTCAAAATCTGAAGCAAAACGCCGTACCTGTCCTTTTAAAATACCCAAACCCAGACAATCTGGACTTTCTTCGCTGGATTCAAATAAGACTTGTAATCCTACACAAATACCCAAAAATGGCACGCCTTCGGGATGTACAAGCTCTTTTAAATAGGGAATAAATCCGCGTGCCTCCAACCCTTGCATGAGGCTTCCAAAGGCCCCGACGCCAGGTAACAGAATAGGATGCTTACCACTGGGGAAGCTCCCGTCCACATGCCCTTTTAAGACGGTGTAGGGAATGCCTGCACGTTCAAGGCAACGTAAGAGGCTTCCCATATTGCCTCCCCCGTAATGTAGGACTTCTACCAAAGGGGCTGAATGCGCCACAATCATGCGGGTGCTTCCTTTCGTCGTACGAACAGTGACGACGGCTTACGTCCCCACTATAAAGAAAATATAGCCAAAACAAAGTCGACTGTCGAGTCTCCACACGTTTCGACCTGTATTTTGAAGAGGGTCCACTTTTTTGCTATACTTTTAAACATAGTTTTAAAAAATCTTGCGGTTACGCGAGACGACTTGAATGTAAAGGATGCTCTATGTCTCGCCCCCCCTCTCACCAAGGCTTTTGTAAGCGAATCATTCCGTGTTTGGATGTGGACTCTCATGGACGTACGGTGAAAGGTATTCAATTTCAAGGCTTACGAGACATCGGTGATCCGCTTGAAATGGCCTTACGCTATGAGGCTCAAGGCGCGGATGAACTGGTCTTTTTAGATATTTCAGCCAGCCACGAAGGGCGAAAAACCTTAGTGGCACTGGTGAAACGGATTGCTCACGATTTAAGAATTCCCTTTACCGTTGGAGGAGGCATTTCTTCTTTAGAACAAGTCTTGATTTTATTGGAAGCAGGCGCCGACAAAGTTTCCATTAATAGTGCTGCGGTGCGAAATCCTGAACTCATTGAGGAAATTGCTCAACATTGTGGAAGCCAGTGTTGTGTGCTTGCTATTGATGCCAAACGCGCCGACCATGAGGTAGACGGCCGCCCGAGTTGGGATGTCTTGGTGAAAGGTGGACGTGAAAAAACAGGTTTAGATGCGCTAGACTGGGCAAAAAAAGCGGTTGCCTTAGGGGCGGGTGAAATTTTGTTGACTTCTTTTGATCGAGATGGGACGGGAGATGGCTTTGACAATGCCTTGAATCGTCAGTTGGCCGATGCCTTACCGGTGCCGATTATTGCCAGTGGAGGAGCCTCAGGGCCTGAAAGCTTTTTGCATGCTTTTCAAGACGGCCATGCAGATGCGGCACTAGCGGCGACGATTTTTCATGACGGCCATTGGCAGGTTCAAGATTTAAAAAAAGCGCTGATCGCACAGGGTGTTCCCTTGCGCTTGACTTAGCAGTCTTCCTCACGCCTCTTAGGGATCAAACATTTTTTAGTGGGAGATTGATTTGCTGGTTTTCCCTAAGTATTCGAATACTTTTTGCAGTCCTAGAAAAGGAACAATCGCACGACGTTTAAGCTTAGTATTTCCGACGGCTTCGGAGATTAAGGGCTTGCTTTCAGAGATTAAAGGATCGCTTTCAGGCAGGCGGAATTTCTTGAACAATTCACGTCGTGTCATGCGAGGATTCATGTAGTTTTTTAAAAATTGTCGAGATAATTCTTGCACGCGAGAGGCTCGGACTTCAGGCGTTTTGGTCCAAAATTCAGAAGATTTTAATTCGGCAAACATTCCTTGAATATACGCTTGCGCGTTTGGAGAATACCCTTTTTCTTGTAGATAGGATGCTTCAAGTTGTCTTACCGCGTCTTCAAAGGCACGGATAGGGGCATTATCGTCTTGACTGGGATTGGGACTTAAAGCGATTTCAATCGTGCGGGTCATAAAGGCATGGAAGGGCGATTGTTTAGGAGGGAAGCTGGTGTCTTTTTTATTTTTAAAAGGCGTGGCCAAGGCGTTAATGACAGAGGCTTGCATGGGGGGCCCCAATTCGTCAAGCGTCGTAGGGTCTGCTTGAAGAGCCTTTTTCACGGGTTCTAGAGTCTTTGCAAGGGTAGGGCCTACTTGGCCTGCTTTCATCCCAGATTTCCACAGATCGTTTTGAGCGGCGGTTTGAGCCTGTTGTATGATGGCATCAGGATCCTGCCCCGTGTTTTGTATTCCTTTTGCAATTTGAGTCTTGGCCATGGTTTTCAGCATAGGAGAAAGGGTAGTCGGCTCAACCAGTTGCTCGTGAAGATATCCCGTCAATGCAGACCCCAAGCCCTCTTGAAGGCGTGTTAAAGGGTTTAAAGGTTTTTCTTCGGTGATGAGGCGAGGGACTAAGCTTTGCAGTGCGCGAACCATTGCAGGGGTGAATCCCAACGGTGTAGACGCGTCTTTAATCCCTGCTTTGGCTATATTTTGCAGGTATTTCGCACCACTTTCTGGTAAAATTTCGTTTAATATCGCTTCGATATCTACCGCGCTTAATCCTTTTTCCTTGGCCCAATAGGCAACGGCCTTGGCGAGAATTTGAGAACGTTGAAGTGAATTGGCACGAATAAATTCGGATGACGCCGTCGTATTGGCCAATAGCGCGGAGAATTCAATGTTGTATGCTTTTAAAAAGGATTGCAGGGTTTGAACGGGAGCCTTCAGTTTTTCTTGAAAGGCATCTTGAACTTCTTCGGCGTATGCTTGGGTTCTATTTTTAAGAATACGTCCTAATTGTTTAAGGTCTGCCGCTTTTTGAACTTCAGTGCGAAGATTAATATATTCTACATGGGTGATGGTTTCAGGGAGCTGACTTCGAAGGACTTCCTCTGAAGGAGGAGCTTTCCCTGTTTTGACATAAACGGACCGTATCCATTCTAAAAGGAGTTTAATATCCTCTTCTTCTACTTTCGCAATCGTTTCTACTGTGGCAAGTGTAGTCTTTCTTTTAGGAGGCGTTGAGTTCGGTTGGCTACTGATGCTAAATTGAATATTAGTGGGTTTCATTACACGTCCTGCTTAAATAAGGCCTTCTCCCCCCTTTAATTAAGAGGGGGAGAAGCGTTAAATGATTCAGAGTTAAAGCCCTTTTAGGGCTGTTTAGGCTGAAAAACGTTTTTTACAAGTTTTTGAGCTCTCTTAATCACACCTTGGGGTGGCGGTTCAGGCAGTTCTGGTTTTCCCCTCATTTCTAGAAGGTCATTTAGAGATAATGACTTAAAGTCGTCTAGAGATGGTTCCTTGGGGGGGGGGGTAAGCTTCAAGGGGTTCGCTTTTTTTGCCTTATTAATGATTTGAGCACACATTTTTCCCGCTTGACCAGCTAATGAAGGTTCGGGTTTCATGGATTCAGGTTCCTTTCTTAATTTAATAACTTAACCGATGGAACCTTTCAATAGAGCATCCATCAGCTAGTAGCATAAAACCGAGTGGGCTTATTTTGATGCGTCTCTTCACCAAGGAACCCATTTCTGACGATAAAAGCTTTTCAGCGTATAATAAACGTGTAATCAAGAAGTCGCTTGCAACCATGAAAAGAGAACGGACATGTCACCACAAACCGCATTTATTTCTTATTGGCAAACCCAAGTAGACCCCATCCCTACTTTAGAAGCCCACGCCACGCTACTAGACCAGCTCGACTACCATATATTAGACGGCGATATGGAGCGCACCTTGTCCTTATTGCCCCAAGCACTGACGCAAATCAAGGCCGATTTAATTGCTCGCGAATGCTTAATGCCGACGGCGGAACGGCTGACTGAAAAATTTAATCAAATGGAAATGTTACTGCCCTTTGTCTTACAAAGTGCGTCTATTTTACGCCATGCGTGGGAAGTCGTGCTGCCTCAGTGTCAGCAGTTTAAATCCCCTGCCACCTGTTTAATGTTGACCGTGAAAGGCGACACCCATGAAGTGGGTAAAAATATTGTGGATACCCTCTTACAGGCGCATGGCTTTAAAGTCTTTAATTTAGGGGCCCAAGTCACCACGCAGGACATGCTCGCGGCGGTTGCAGCGCATCAACCCGACGCCATTATCATGAGTGGCTTACTCATTGAATCCGCCAAGCAAATGAAGGGCAATATTGAGGCCTTGGTCAAGGCGTCCCTACAGATACCTGTTATTTTAGGGGGGCCTGCGTTAACCCCGCGTTTTGTCTTGGATGAATGTCGCCCTTTGGCGAAGTTTCCCGTCCTGCATGCCCGTAGTGCCATGGATACCCTCGCCTACATGCAGGGGATTGGAGAGGCAAACGCTCAGCATAAGGTGTGGCATCCGCCCGTAAATGCTGAACCGCAACCGCCTACCCCCAGTGAGTTGATGCAGCGCGCGGAAGAGGATCAAACGCGGGAGGCGTCGCTTACGGTGGAGCGTCCACGGCCGCGTTCACAGGTCACGCCTGCACTTCAAATCCCCACCCCTCCTTTTTGGGGAGTGAAAGTGGTGGAGTCGATTCCTTTAGAGACGATTTATCCTTTTCTCAACGATAAAGTCTTAATGACAGGACATTGGGGATTCCGTCGATGGGATAAAACGCCCGAAGCACAAGAGGCGTTTGTCCATGCGGAACTTCAACCGCTCTTTGATCGTTTGAAAACCTTGGTCCAAGAACAATCCATTTTTACCCCGAAAGTCGTCTATGGGTATTTCCCTGCCTTGGCGGAAGGGGATGATGTGGTACTGTTTGACCCGCTTCATCAGGATCTTGAAATTCAGCGTTTACATTTTCCACGCGGTGGTAAAAAAAATCTGTGTCTGAGCGATTATTTGCTGGAAACCCCCGATGGTCAAAAAGATGTTTTAGCTCTGCAATTGGTGACGATGGGTCAAGGGGCCGCCGATTTTGATCAGTCCTTATTTCAAGACGGACAATACATGTTGTATTATTTATATCATGGTTTTTCAGTGGAAATGGCGGAAGCCTTGGCGGAATACTGGCATGCACAGATTCGTAAAGAACTGGGGATTACGGCACAAGAATCGGGGAAATCGGGCTTACAATTGCTTAAGCCTTCCGCGTATCAAGGCAGTCGTTATAGTTTTGGATACCCTGCCTGTCCTCAACTGAAAGATCAAGCCCTTTTGATGGACTTATTGCAGGGAGAATCGATTGGGGTACGCTTGAGTGAAAGTTATATGTTGATTCCAGAACAGTCGACGTCCGCGTTGGTCTTT
>JBIJBR010000102.1:0-6038 GCA_044345135.1 Vampirovibrionales bacterium | reverse complement strand
TTCAGACAACTCGTATTGAATAGAGTCGTTTATAATAAATCCCTCAACACAACTAGATCTTGGATTTATTATATCATTATTTATATGTCGACACTACCTGGTTTTATTTCAAAGCGCCTAGTATAGCCCTTTCTCTCAACATGCAAGTTCCTTCCCCTCTCAAGCAAAAAAAATCGCCACTTTTCCTAAAAAGTGGCGATTTTTTTTAATTTACAGGCTAAAAAAAAGCCTAGCAAAGCTCTTCGCATTTATCCGCATTTAATTGAACAAAGCTTTCTTGACCTGCAGGCATTTCGCCGTCCATATAAATGGCATTGACAGGGCAAACAGGTGCACACGCACCACATTCAATACATTCATCAGGATGAATATAGAGTTGCGCTTCCCCATCAAAATCATAAATACAATCCACGGGGCAAACACCCACACAGGCTTTATCTTTAACACCTACACAAGCTTCTGCAATAACAAAAGGCATATGATATAATCTCCATATAGGGCAAACCCTCTTCTTACAGAAGGATCCCATTCTTAATTTCAGACAACATAACACAGAACATAAAATATATTCAGACAAAAAAAATTATAACACAGGCAAAATAAATCGGAGTCTTTTTATTTCACAAGCCCCCTTAAATTTATACCAAACGTGCTTCCACCGCGGACCAATCAATATTGTTGAAAAACGCCGTGACATACAAGCCTTTTTCAGTGGGTTTATAGTCCACCGTAAAGGCATGTTCCCACACATCCATGACTAAAATAGGGGTAAAGCCTGCAGGGTGACCATTTTCATGGTCGCTAATCCAAAAGTTTTGTAAACGACCAGTGTCAGGATCTTGATACAAAACGGCCCAACCAATCCCACGCATTAAACCTGTGCCTTTAAAGTCTTTTTCCCAGTTGGTGTAAGATCCAAAATCTTCAACGAGCTTTTGGTACAAAGCGGAACCTGCTTCTAAAGCGCCTGAAGCGTTGGGGGTTAAATTACCAAAATAGTATTCATGCAAACGCATACCCGAATATTCGAAGCCAAAGCGACGTTTTAATTCATTGTATTCAGGCGTATTGATTTGCCCAGCTTCCACCAATTCAGCAATTTTAGCTGAAACGATATTGGTATTATTCACATAGCCTTGGTAGAGCTTAAAATGTTGTTCCAACTGTTCCGTGGACAACCCATCATACCCCGCGGAGGGATACGTTTTCGCGGTATAACTAAAGGCGGTGGCAGTACTCATCATAAGAGGCTTCCTTTTTTCTCAAACATTTTATCAAAAATAGATTCAAACAGGCTTCTTTTCAAAAAGAAGTATTCAGACTCTTTTACTTTAACATAAGGAGAGGGAATCTCAGTCTTTTATAGTCTTAAATAATTATAAAAATTTTTATTTTATCCGCTCCGCTACGAAAAAAGAGGCCCCTCCCTTTTGGGGGGAAACGCCTCTTAATGGTATTCTCTTTAAATTAAGTAGCAGACTAAACCTTAGCCGTATCGTCACTAGGTTTGTAGTCAGCATCAATGACATCTTCATCCTCCGCCTGAGGACCCGCATCTGCCGACGCTCCCGCTGCACTGGCTTGATCCGCCGCTTCATAGGCTTTGGTGCTAATGCCGTAGGCCACCGCTTGTAATTCATCATGCAAACGCGTAATGTCTTCATATTTTTCAGCGGCCAAGGCGGCACGTAAGTCCGTAACCAAGGTTTCGGCTTTTTCTTTTTCAGCCGCGTCCACTTTTTCAGCCAAGTCTTTCAACTGTTGTTCAACCGAATAACAAAGCTGTTCTGCCTGATTCTTCGTTTCGACTTGTTTTTTCTTGGCTTCATCTTCCGCCTTGAATTTTTCAGCTTCTTCCACCATGCGGTCCACTTCTGAATCGCTGAGGTTTGAACTGTCGTTAATCGTAATCGACTGTTGTTTGCCCGTGGCTTGATCTTTTGCCGAAACGCTTAGAATCCCGTTGGCGTCAATATCAAAGGTGACTTCCACTTTAGGAATACCACGTGGCGCAGGTCCGATGCCTTCTAAACGAAAGACCCCTAAGGATTTATTGTCTTTTGCAAATTGACGCTCACCTTGTAAGACGTGAACATCCACACTGGTTTGATTGTCCGCCGCGGTAGAAAACACTTCACTACGCTTGGTGGGAATCGTGGTGTTGCGTTCAATCAACTTGGTCATCACACCCCCCATGGTTTCAACCCCTAAGGACAAAGGAGTCACATCCAACAGGACGATGTCTTTAACATCCCCTGCCAAAACGCCACCTTGTAAGGCCGCGCCGATGGCGACGACTTCGTCAGGGTTAACGCCTTGATTGGCCGATTTACCCGTGATACTTTCCACCAATTTTTGAACGGCAGGAATACGGGTGGACCCTCCCACTAAAACCACTTCGTCAATATCCGCGGTGTTTAAGCCTGCGTCTTTAATAGCAGCTTCGACAGGAATACGGCAACGTTCTACCAAGGTTTTGGTGATTTCATTAAAGGTAGCGCGCGTCAAAGTCAAATCCAGATGCTTGGGACCTTCAGCCGTTGCGGTAATAAAAGGCAAGTTAATGTTCGTCGATTCAAGAGAAGACAACTCACATTTTGCTTTTTCCCCTGCTTCGCGTACCCGTTGTAAGGCTTGTTTGTCGGCTTTTAAATCGATACCTTCGACTTTTTTGAATTCAGCCATAATCCAGTCCATGACGGCTTCATCAAAATCGTCTCCCCCTAAGCGGGTGTCTCCGCTGGTGGATTTCACTTCGTAGACGCCATCTCCCATTTCAAGCACGGTGACGTCGAAGGTGCCTCCGCCTAAGTCGAAGACCAAAATGGTTTCTTCGTGATCTTTTTTGTCCAAACCGTAGGCAAAGGCGGCGGCGGTGGGTTCGTTTACAATACGTAATACTTCTAAGCCCGCGATGCGACCCGCGTCTTTAGTGGCTTGACGTTGCGCATCATTAAAGTAAGCAGGCACCGTAATCACCGCTTGTGTGACTTTTTCACCCAAGTAAGTGGACGCGTCATCCGCCAACTTACGTAGAATCTGGGCGGAAATTTCTTGAGGCGTCCAGTCTTTGCCGTCAATGGCCCACGTTTTATTTTCACCCATGTGGCGCTTGTTGGAAGCAATCGTTCGTTCAGGATTCACCACGGCTTGGCGCTTGGCGTGTTGTCCGACCAAACGATCTCCATTTTTACTAAAGGCCACAACGGAAGGCGTGGTTCGGTTCCCTTCAGCATTGGCGATGACAACAGGTTGCCCCCCTTCCATGACTGAAACAACCGAATTGGTGGTGCCTAAATCAATACCGACTACTTTTGCCATCATGATGAATTCCTCTTCATTTTTAGGGATGCTAACAACGTATTAAAACAAACTGAATACCATTCAGATAAGATTGATCTAAGTCTAATATAAATAGAATATGGTGTATAGTAAGCTTCTTCTTTTTTATAATTTATTTAGATTCAACTCAAAGGGTGTGGTAGGCGCTTAGTGAAGAGTCTACGAAACACACTAAAAAAAGGATACGCGCTAAATCGTCAGAAGCAGAAAAACCTCATAATTTTTTAAGGCTTTTATAAACCTTTCTTAAGAAATGAATGGGACTCCTCCGTCAGATGACCCACTATGATCGATCAGAAGCCTTGCGTCTGTGTTGGGTCTATGTTAATTTGAAAGGATAATATTTTTAAACTGTTGAAAGGAGGTGTATTTTAATGATGATGGCTGAAATCGAAGTCCACCCAGGTGAGTCGATTGAAGGGGCGTTGAAGCGCTTTAAAAAGAAGATTCAAAAAGCGGGTATTTTGTCTGAAGTCAAGCGTCGTGAACGTTACGAACCTCCTTCGGTCAAGCGTAAACGTAAACAGCAATCCGCGCGTAAGCGTAAGCGCTAGTCTTTTACCTTTGTTTTAAAAAAGCCCTTTTTCTTGTCTGAGAAAATAGGGCTTTTTTGTTGAGATTGCTTCAGTCCAGCGTAGACGTTTCCCTTAGCCTGCTTGAGGCGGACGATTTAAGCCTGGCATGTTTCTGTTCGCTTGCTGAGCCGTCTGCGCTTCACGCGCCTGATTGCGTTGGAATTGTTGAAAAGCCAAGGTGCCTCCTCCCAATAAAACCGCCCCAAGTAAGGCGCCAATGCCTCCTTTTTGGAGGATTTTTTTACCCGCATCGGCCCAATCGATTGTAGACGCCATTTGGGCTTCTCTCGCGACCGTACTTAAAGAGGTGGGCAGTTTCGGCGGCGTATTCATTAAATCCATTACGGGGGCCAAGTGATCGCCCAATCCTTGCGTTAAGGCGTGGGTGTCCTGTAAAGCCTCTAATTTTTTAACGGCCTTATCATATTTTTGGCTTTGTTTGGTGGGAAAAATCCAAAGCCTCTTTTTCGGAGCGGGTGCCGCCACTTTGCGTTCAAGGGCTTCAAATGCGGTGGGGTCAAACTGCCCTGCTTGCTCTAATTGAGCCAAATTATAGGTACGCCCCCCTTTGCTGACATGCTGAAGGATTAATTCATTACCGTCAAAATGGTAGGTGGCTTTGGCCCCATTGCCTAAATCTTGAACCGCTTTTTTGGGCGTGTCTTTCGCGCCATAAGTAATCGTCATATCATTGATGCGCGCCACGCGAGGCGATCCTTTAGTAGGATTACGGCTAAACCAATTACTGGCTTGTTGATGAAAGGCTAAGTCGCCTTCTTCTAAAATCACGTGATGAATGGTTTGACTCGCGTCTTTGTATTGACGCGGATGACTAAAATCATTAGGGTCTTGAATCAACTGCGTGGCAGCCCCTACAGCGACCCCCACTCCCCCTGCAACGGTAGCGCCCGTTAAGGTGTTATCTAAGAAGGCTTGTGCCTCTGAATTAGCAGGCGGAGGGGCAGGCCTGCGCTCTACGTAGGCGGGATTTCTAAAAGTCGATGCATAATTTGGATTCGCACCCATAAAAGGAGAGGCCTGATAACCCGTTTGGCCTTGAGCCATGGTGCGAGGGTCATAGTTGGGATAACCCTGCGGGGCGGTATTATAGGCCATATTCGCCTGCCCCATCATGGGATCCGCATAGGGAGAGGCCATGGGCATACTTCCTTGTGGAACCTGAGCATACATACGGGGATCCATGGGGCGTGGTGGTAAAAAAGAATTTTGGCTCATGATAAAATGTCCTTACGTCTCCCTACTCATGAATCAGCGTCATTGAGGTAGTCCTTAAGAGCATTAAACCCAAGTCTTTTGACTTTTGTGCCTTCTGCCTATTTAAAACCTTAAATAAAGTCTTTCATTTCCAAAACACCCCTAGCAAATATCAAGATGACCTAGAATACCTGCTGTGTGTCCACATCCACCAAGCAATGTAAGCCTTCAGGAACGGGGAGACTCTTGAGAAAGGCACTTAAAACATGATGCACCCCTTGCCCCGCGTAATTTTTAATCAACACATGGTAACGAAATTTACCCTGTATACGTTCAATCAAACAGGGGGCGGGGCCTAAAAGTTGAAAGGACACCCCTCCCTGAAACGATTCAGCTTCTAAACGATGCAAAAGACTTTGCCGAAGCCCTTGGGCAAAAAAGCGCACCCGTTCAAGGTCTTCTCCACTCACCAGTAAGCGAATCAACTGACTAAAGGGAGGATAACCATACGCACGGCGGGTTTCAATTTCCATCTGATAAAAGCGAAGCAAGTCCTGACGCATAGCCAGTGCCAAAACGGGATGTTCCACCTGCCAACTTTGCAAGTACACCTGTCCTGCTTTTTGGCCTCGTCCTGCTCGGCCTGCCACTTGCGTTAAAAGCTGAAACCCTCGTTCATAGGCCATGAAATCAGGCATATAAAAAGACGAATCGGCCCCTAAAACACCCACCAAAGTCACATTTTCAACATCCAAGCCCTTGGCCACCATTTGTGTCCCCACTAAAACGGGGCTTTCTCCACGCTTAAAGGCATCTAAAATATCTTTAAAAGCCCCTTTCTTTTGCATCATGTCGCCATCCAAACGAAGGATGGGGACGCCTTCTAGCAGGGCAGACAAGTCCGCT
>JBIJBR010000077.1:0-7234 GCA_044345135.1 Vampirovibrionales bacterium | reverse complement strand
AGCTTGGTGCTTCAAATGGGCGGCGTTATGTCTCGTTTGAAGGGGGTGACCGAACTTCAATCCTTAAGTGAAGAGGATCAAGAATTAAAAGTGGTGGTCTTGGAACATATTACGATTCGTCATAATAATAGTGCGGAATCTTTACGGGCCAATGCAACCAAAACCATGTTATTGGTTAAGGATGGCGACATTATTGAAAAGAATGGATCGGTTGTCAAATCGCAAGTTTTAGCCACGACACAAGGCACGATTTTACTGCCTAAAGATGCCGAAACGCGTGAAGTACGTCGTTTGTTGTTGGTGTCTCAAAAACATTTGAAAGCACAAACCCTTAAAGGCGAACTCATTGTTAAAGTGGGTGATTTCATTCGCGTTGGACAGGCGTTGGACAATAAAGGAACCTTGTCGATAGATTCCGCGCAGGTGGAAGCGATTGATGGACAAGACGTGGTCCTCCACATTGGTCGCCCTTACTTGATTAGTCCAGGGACTCAGCTGCAAGCAGAAAACTACGGATTGGTTCAGCAAGGGGATTTGATTGCCACCTTGATTTTTGAACGTCAAAAAACAGGGGACATTGTTCAAGGTCTTCCTAAAGTTGAAGAACTTTTAGAAGGTCGTAAGCCTAAAGAAATTGCTGTTTTGGCCCCTTATGATGCCAAAATAGAATTGACTTGGGATGAAGAAGTGCCACATGTTTATGTGGTAGATGCTGAAAATGGGCGTTTTGAAGTGTCGATTCCTTTGGGGGCTAATTTGCTCGTTGAAGATGGTCAACGCATCGCCGCTGGTGAACAAATTACGGATGGTTCGATTAATCCCCATGAATTACTTGAAATTTCTGGTGTGGAAGCCGTCAGTCAATTTTTGGTGGAAGAGGTTCAGCGGGTTTATCGTTCACAAGGCGTTGAAATTGCGGACAAGCATCTTGAAATTATTGTGCGTCAAATGACTCGTAAAGTACGTATTGATGAAAGCGGAGATACCTTCTTACTTGGTGGTGAATTGGTGGATATGAAAGTCTTGAATGAAGCCAATCGTCAATCGGAAGAAGCGGGGCAACGACCTGCGGCGTTTTCTCCTGTGCTCTTGGGGATTACCAAGGCCAGCTTAAATACGGAAAGCTTTATTTCAGCGGCATCCTTCCAAGAAACCACGCGCGTTTTGACAGAAGCAGCGGTTGAAGGCCGTTTGGACATGCTTCGTGGCTTGAAAGAAAACGTGATTATTGGTCGTTTGATTCCTGCAGGGACAGGTTTCCCTAGCTTTAAGGATCAACGCCTTGAACTAGAGCAAGAAGATTCGATGAGTCAAAAATCCAATGCACGTAAGCCTTCGGCTATTTTGGAAGAAATTGAAAGCATGTTTGGTTCACCTGACGTTGAAAGCTTCAGTGATTTCTTGCTTGATGATAGTTTCGCGTCGTCCATGGGGATGAGAATGGATGCGGATTTTGATGAAAAGGTTACTCAACTTGCGGATGACGACCTTATTGGTTAAATCTTTCGAGATAGAGTACCTTTTCATACGAAATGAAAAGGTTACTCAACTTGCGGATGACGACCTTATTGGTTAATTCCTTCTTCATCGCGTTTGTATTGATTTCCTAAGTGGTTTTAATGGATCCCCAAGTGAAATAGATCTTGATTCAAATGTTTTGATCAGACTCGTTTTTCGCTTGGGGGATCTTAGGAAGAGGCCTCTTGTGTTTTTATCACCTATCCCTATTTGGATAATTTTGCTCATTTATCAGGTTTTATGGGTTCTAGGGGCTGTGTTTTTATCCCCGTTTTGGTTGTTGGCCTTTGCATTTGTGCCCAAATTCAGGGCGGGCTTTTGGCAAAAAATGGGGTGTATTCCTTCTGCCTTGCAGGCGCGTTTACGAAATTTGGATCGTCAACGGCCTGTCGTTTGGATTCATGCGGTTTCGGTGGGAGAATTTCTGGCTATTAAGCCTTTGGCTCAATCTTTGCTCGACGCCCAGATGAATGTTGTGATTAGTACCACGACTCAAACAGGGCAGCGCTTGGCTCAAGACAGCTTGGGTGACTCGTGTATCGTTTTTTATTTTCCTTATGATTTTTCTTTTGCGGTTTTACCTTGGTTGCGTGCCATACGCCCTGATTTAGTGATGATTACGGAAACAGAACTGTGGCCTTATTTTTTAGGGCAGGTGGGGGGCTTGTCTTCTACCGCGTTGTATTTAATTAACGGACGTTTGTCAGACAAGTCTTTCCAAAAATATCAATGGATCAAACCTTTTCTTTCTCCTGTACTGAGTCGAATCGACCATGCGTATATGCAAACCCAAGCGGATACAAATCGGCTGAAATCCTTATTGTTGCCAGAGCGACGGGCTTGCGTGTCGACCATGGGGAATCTTAAATTTGATGTCCCCTTAACGACGACCTCCTTAGAAAGTACTGAACGGTTAAAAACCTTATTTAACTTTCCAGAAGGCACCGTGGTTTTGACCATGGCTTCCACACATGAAGGGGAAGAGGCCTTATTATTGCAAGTGTGTTATGAATTGTTTCGAGATTTTCCTGAATTGCGTTTTGTGCTGGCCCCTCGACACCCTGAACGTATTACTCAGGTGAGCAAATTATTGCGCGAAGAAACCTTTCGTTATCGTTTGCGCTCTTCGTTAAGCCCTCAACATCCCAATCAGGATAAAATGGTGCTGGTCGATACCATTGGAGAACTTAAAGACATTTTTGCGTTTTCAAATTTTGCCATTGTCGCAGGGAGTTTTCTACCTCACTTGGGTGGGCATAATATTTTAGAACCTCTCATGACGGGCACGCCTGTCTTATTTGGCCCTTATGTGTCTAATTTTAAGGAAATTGTATATACGGTTCATGCGTATGAAGCAGGTATTCAGGTGCAGGATATGTTGGCTTTAAAGCATGCCATTGTGGCACTGATGACGCAGACGCAGGAAGCGGAGCGCCTCAGAAATGCGGGATTTCAGCTTTTGGCGGCACATCAAGGGCAAACCCAACAGTTGGTGGAAGCGATTCAAAAACAGTTGCATTGGCGCCCTGAAAACCTTTAATCTAGCGACACGTTTTGCAAATACCCCGTAAGACCAATTCGTGAATAAAGGGTAAGTCCTTTTTATTTTCTAGGCCTAGAATGGTTTCTAAGTCTACGGCAAAGGCATAACAGTCTACACCATGACAGCGTTCACAGACAAAGTGAGGATGATGATGATGAGAGGCTTCTTCGGAAAGGGAGGGGAGGGATCTTTTTTCCTCAAGATGTGTATGAAGACTGAATCGCCAGACGTGGTCTCCAAAATGGTGACGCTCTAAGAGTCCTGCGTCTACTAAATAGATTAAATTTCGGTATAAGGTCGCTCGGTCAAAGGTTTGCGAGGCCAGACGTTGTACCACTTCGGCATGGCTTAAGGGCGTCTGGCTTGCTAAAATGGTGTCGAGTACTTGCCGTCGGCATTCCGTCTGACGAAGACCGAATTGCTGTAAAAGGTCTTGAGCCGTCCGGATGGAGCGTTCTAAAGTGGGTTCAAGGACAGAGGTTTTCATGGTTTAAATAAATTCAGCTTCTAGCTTGGGGTCTAAATCACTTAAAAATCGGCTCATTTGTTTTTCAACGGATTCTCTACCCTCTCGTTCTAAGCGGGCATTGATTTTAGAGGCTTTTGCATCCAGACGTTTAATTTTTTCTACCTCTTTAAACGCAGCCAGTGCTGAATTTTTAAGGGATTGCACTTCATTATAGCGGAGTTCTCGCCATTCTCCAGGCTTAAGCCCTGATAATTGAAAATTACCCATGGCGATGCGTTTTAAGGATTTCACATCATATTGACACGCTTCAAACATTCGTCGGACTTGGCGGTACATGCCTGCATTAATGCTAATGCCCCAAATGGTGGGTTTTACCATAAATACTTCGGTGGCTTGGGCGATTTGGGTTTCACCGTCTAGTAAAATACCTTCTAATAATTTTTTGGCCAAGGCTTCAGGGTTGGAGACGACGCGATCGAGTTCCACTCGATACACCTTAGGGAAGTGGTATTTGGGGTGGGTCAGTAGGTTCACCATGTCTCCATCATTGGTGAGTAGCAATAGTCCTGTACTGTTACGGTCCAAACGGCCAACGGGTTTTAATCCCTTTAGTTCTTCAGGGAGGACGTCATAAATGGTGCGTCGTCCTTTTTCGTCTCGTCGGGTGCTAATACAGTCTTTGGGTTTATTCATGACAATGCTTTGGGTACGTTGTTGAGTTTTAATCAAGACGCCATTGACTTCAATACGGACGTTTTGAGGTTTGGCAACAATACAACCGAGTGCCGTTATTTTTTGGCCATTGAGGGTGACCTTACCCGATTCAATGAGGGTATCGGCTTGACGACGAGAATACGTCGAAAAATTGGCAATTAATTTATTTAAACGAATGCCCTCTGACGCGATGACGTCTTCAGCATGTGGACGGGCCTTGTGTTTAGAAAGAGATCCCTTTTGAGAAGAGGCTTTGACCGTCGGTCCCTCCGTTTTTTTAGTCTTGGTGGGCTTAATAAATTTAGAAAATTGGTGCGTGCTTTTGGAAGGGGTGGTTTTGGTAGCGTCAGCGGTCTCTACTTTACGGGCGGGCTTCGTCGTTTTTTTGGAGTCCGCAATAATGGCATCCCAGTTCAGTGTGGTGGTTTTTGCTTTTGTTTTGCGGGTGACTTTTATTTTGGGGGCGGTACTACGGGCTTGGCGTGGCAACACATCATAGGTAAAATTCGTCGTGTTTTTAGTCGTAGACGGAGCACGTGAAGCCGTGGAGGGTTGAGGGGTTTGGGGATTCATCAATAAAAACCTTTAGGGTTAGGCTGATTCACATCAGGCTTAGGTACCAACAGACGTTTAGTGTAAGGGGAAGATAAGACGAAGGCAAGGCCTTTATATAATCCGTAGCGTCTTTAAATAATAAGGCGTACGGCTTCGCCTTTAGGGGCGTTGAGTGCGTCTTGTTGCAATTGTAACAATTGTTGAATGCCTGCTTCTGCCGCATCTAAAAATTGATTCATCACGCTACGGTCAAAAGGCGCTTCTTCACTGCTGGCCTGTACTTCTAAGAGTTGTCTGTTTCCATTCATGACGATATTGGCATCGACTTCGGCGCTAGAGTCTTCATTGTAATCCAAATCTAAGACGACTTCCCCTTTAATTAGCCCCACCGAAACAGCCGCTACAGGAGCCAAATGCGGGAGGGGCCACATTTTAAGCCGCGGATTTTTGGCCAGTTCAAGGCTTTGAATATGGTATAAGGCATCCATTAACGCCACATAAGACCCTGTAATGGCGGCCACACGTGTACCACCATCCGCTTGTAGGACGTCTGCATCTAAATGAATGGTACGCTGCCCGAGATGAGGCAAATCTACCGCAGTTCGTAAAGTGCGGCCGATGAGTCGTTGAATTTCCATGGTGCGTCCAGACACTTTATAACGATCTCGGCTGGCGCGTGTGTTCGTAGAACCAGGCAGTAAGCTATATTCCGCGGTGAGCCATCCATGTGAACCGTTGGGGGTATAAATATGCTTAGGAACACGATCTTCAATGGTGGCGGTGCACATGACTTTGGTTTTGCCGTAACTGATTAAGACAGAACCTGGTGCATTTTCGGTAAAACCTCGAATAATTTCAATGGACCGTAGACTGAGGGCCTCTCGATCTTCAAAGCGCTTTAAAGAAGACCGTGAATCAGAGTGAGAAGTAACCATTGTATCCATCCTTATTTAACCATGTTCTTTCAGTAAAACGTAAAAGTACGAACACTACAAGCCATGGTTTTAAAAAATCCTAGGTGCTTTGAAGGGATTCTTCTATAATGGGAGCCTAAGCTTTTCGTGAGCTTCAGCTTAAACGTTTGACCCATAGGAAGACTTCAATGATGCCTGTTTATCGCCATTCACATCAGCGTAACGCCCTTATTTGTGCCAGTTCACAAGGTCTAGGCTTGGGGATTGCCAATCGTTTGGCGGAAGAAGGGTATCCTCTCTTTTTGGTGGCGCGCAATCTGGAGCGTTTAACCCAAGTGAAAGCAGAGCTTGAAAAAAAACATGGCATTGACGTGTGGATCCATGCCTGTGATTTGAGTGTGGCTAGCCAACGAAGCCAGTTGATTGAGGCGGTCTTGGCGGCGTGGCCCATGGGACCAGATATTTTGATTCATAATACAGGGGGCCCCCCTCCTTCGAGTGTTTTAGACACCGCTTATGTGGAGTGGACCCATGGATTCAATCGTCTTTTTTTAGGGGTGATGCAATTAAATCAAGCTTTTGTGCCTTTGATGGTGGAACGCGGTTGGGGACGAGTGATTACAGTGACTTCTGTCGCGGCGAAAGAACCTGTGGCGCATTTGGCGGTGTCCAACACGTTTAGGGCAGGGGTGACGGCTTATTCTAAAACATTGGCGAATGAAGTGGCGGCTTCAGGCGTGACGGTTAACTGTGTGGCCCCTGGGTATATTAAGACCGAACGCTTAAAACAACTGTTTCAGTTTCGAGCAGAACAATCAGGCACGACGCCTTTGCAAGCGCAGCGTCAGATTGAACAACAAATTCCTGCACAACGCTTAGGAAGTCCTGCTGAATTTGCCCACGTGATTCATTTTTTATGTGGGGAAGCGACCACGTATCTCACAGGGCAAACACTTGTGGTGGATGGGGGCTTACAGAAAAGCGTCTTTTAATTAGGCTTTGTAACGAAATGTATCAAAAAGACAAACAAGTCGTTCTAGACTTGTTTATTGTAGTGTCGATAATTTTGAGAGACTTTACCAAAGCATTTCATTTATTTTACACATTTTAACAGTGGCTTAGGTCGGCAAAAGGATTTGTCAACCCTTCACACCACCCTCATTAAAAGGCACTCATCTAAAAGGAATCCACGACGGATGTCAACCCATTATAATACGGCGTATGCACCCGCTCCACAAATGTATGCACCCGCTCCACAAGCGTATGCTCCTGCTCCACAAATGTATGCTCCTGCTCCACAAGCGTATGCTCCTGCTCCACAAGGCTATGCACCCGCTCCACAAGGCTATGCACCCGCTCCACAAGCGTATGCTCCTGCTCCACAGGCGTATGCACCCGCTCCACAAGCGTATGCTCCTGCTCCACAGGCGTATGCACCCGCTCCACAAGCGTATGCTCCTGCTCCACAGGCGTATGCACCCGCTCCACAAGCGTATGCTCCTGCTCCACAAGCGTATGCAC
>JBIJBR010000076.1:0-7286 GCA_044345135.1 Vampirovibrionales bacterium | reverse complement strand
GCGTATTTGGACCATCCCCATGGTGCCATTTTACCGTGGGACAGACGGGTCCCTATGTTGGTCTATCCTGCCTTACTCGCCATACAGGCGGGGAAAGACCTCTACCAAAGTAAAAGCCCTGAAGAGCGAAACAAGCGACTTCGTAATGACGCTATTCGTATGGGAATCCCGACCCTTGCCACACTGCTTGCCACGCAGTGGTTGATGGCGGCTGATGCCAAAGCTTACAATACCACCCCTGCCGCCATGGCGTATTTTAAAAATCAAAAACGAGATATTTTTGAAGCAGGCCAAGCCTACGCCCGTCAATCCTTTAAACCCTTAAAATGGGTCGCTCCCCTTTTGTGGGGGAGGCTTCAGCCACAATCTAAATTAGACGCCCCTTCCGCCCAAGGCGTTTTTCAATCCATTGAAGCGGGAGAAAAGCCCTTGGACATCCAAGTCGGAGGCGTCATCCACGCCATTCGACAAGATCACCACAAGCGACTAGCGCAGATCAAAACCAAGTCCCCTGAAGATCAACGCGCTTATTTAAATACCTTGCTGTCCCAATTCGAAGCCTTACACCAACACAGTATGGAAGCCGTCGTATGGCGAATGGATGAACATGAGAGATTAGATGGCATAAAATTCCACTCCCAAATGGCTAGTGCCTTAGGTATCCCGCCTGTCCATGTGGGACCCAAGCAATACCTTTCCAATAAAAAAAGCTATAAAGAACGCTATGAAGCGTTTTGCAGGATATTGCGCGAAAGCCCTGAGTTTGATGAAGAAGTAAGTCCCCATAAAAGTGACCTTCAATTTGAATTGCCCCAACGCATTGCCGAAGATCTCCAAGAACTCCAGAAAAAAGTGAAAGCCGGCAAGGAAGACCCGCTTTCCCTGATTCATCACGTCAGTAAACGACTAATGCGACATGAAATCCGCTTGGCCTTACCCACCAATGAAGATTTAAGTGATTTTGCGGGCGCCTTTGAAGGGGGTCAGTTTTCATTTAAAAGTCTGAAAAAAGCGATGCATCGAACCGCTGAAGAATTTGGGAAAGAAGCCGCGATCCCGTTCTTAGGGGTAGGTTTCGCCAGCGTGGGTTCAGGCGTTTTGGCTGGATTTTTAGCCAATCACTTGGCAGGTCAAGGCCGAGAAAAAGATCAAGATGTGGTAAAAGAAGGTATTTTTCAATATGTCGCCAATATCGCCATGTGTGGCTTTGGCGCAGGGGCGGGTTTGACAATCGCCAATGCGCTAGGCTTTACCAAATTCAGAAACCCCTTGGCACGCTTCGCCACGATTGTGGGAGGCTTAGGGCTAGGTATTTACGGGGGTGCCTTACTCGCCACACCCCTGTCCAATGCGGTCGAAGCGCAAATGAATCAACGCCACCCTAAAAAAACGGGAGCATCTTCCGCAGGCAGAAAGCTCGAAATAGCGGACGGCATTTTACACGTCGATGATGTCCCCACGGCATTTAGTGTGGCAGGCGTTCAAGCCTTAAAACCATGGATTCCCCCCTTCTTTTTAATGTCAGGGATTAAAACGGCGTATGGATACCGTAACGTGGCCCCTTTACCTTTGGATCCACTCCCCAATGAAGCCTCCCCTTGTGGTGAATCGTCCTACAACACGTTGCGCGCCTCACTCTTTAGTGCTTCCCCCAGCCAAGCACCTGAAACAGATTGTCCTACCCCTGCCCGTATTGCTTAGCACAAGGGCACACTGCCATTTTAAAACGATCGTTTCAAAACACACGGCGTCGCTCACCCACTCTAAAACCCTTTTTTATGCTAAAATAAACAGACTAAAATAGGCACGCTTAAAATCTAAAACTATTGAAGAAGGAATCATGAATCATGTGGAATTGTTTAGGACGTCGTCTGGTTTTTGGGGGAATGGGTCTTTTTTGTTTGATCTTCAGTTCAGTCCATTCAACGGCCGCCTGGGCGGATGTCATCGGTTATGTTGATTATGATAAAGTACGTAATGGGTATGAAAAAGCACAAACCCTCATTGCGGATATCAAAGTCAAAGAAGCCGATTTACGAAAAACCGAAGCCGACTTTGTAAAACAAATTGAAGACAGTCGCAAAGCCAATGCCAAGAATCCCATTGCGACCAAAAGCTTAGAACAACAGCTGGAAACCAAGCTCCGCGCAGAAGTCAAGGCGTATCAAGACTGGTCCAATACCAGCCTAAAAACCATTGATGACGCCGTCACCAATACCATTAAAAAAGTGGCACAGCAAAAAGGCGCCACCGTCGTGGTGGATCAACAAGCCGTGATTTGGGGAGGCGTCGACTTAACCCCAGACATCATTCGTACCTTAAATACACTGCCTTAATTCAAGCCTGTGTCAACCGTTGAGTCCAAAAAGGTATGTGAATTATGATGGCATCTCCCTCAATGGCTTCCTTATTAGAAGACGTCGAAACGTGGGAAGGCATAGACTCCCACTTGGCAGTGGTGGCAGGAGAAGGTTGCCTTCCCTTACACGTGGTGCAGGAAGCCAAACGTCAAGGGTATAAAGTACATGTTTTTGTCATTGGCGGTCAGTGGGGAGCTTTACATCCCTATAAAAACGTGGCGGATTATGTCGCGCCTTATCACTTGGGGCAACTGCGCCGTATGCTGAGTGAATTTAAACGACATCACATTAAGCATTTATGCTTTGCAGGTAAAGTGAATAAATGGCTCTTATTTACACAGTTGAATTTTGATCGATTGGCCTTAAGGCTCTTGGCCCAAATGCCTCGAAAAAATGATGATGCCATGATGCGCTTTTTTATTGAAGGCTTTGCCCATTTTGGTTTAGACACCTTGCCTCAAGTTCGTTTTATGCAAGATTTATTCCAGCCTGAAGGGGTTTTGCTTGAAGGCAGTCCCTTAAACGAATCCGCGTGGCTGGATGTTTGTTTTGGTTTCGATACCGCCAAAGCCATGGCGGCTTTAGACGTCGGTCAATCCGTCGTGGTACAAGACACCATGATCATTGCGGTAGAAGCCATTGAAGGGACGGATGAATGCCTAAAGCGTGCGGGTAAGCTTACCCGACGACAAGGCGGCTGTGTGGCCAAAGTCGCCAAGCCCTTTCAAGACAGTCGTTTTGACGTCCCTGCTGTAGGCTTACGGACACTAAAAACCATGCAGAAACAAGGCTTACGCTTCTTAGTCACGGAAGCCCAGAGCACCTTATTTTTGGACCCTTTAGCCACTATGCAAGCCTATGCCCGCCAACACGGATTAACCTTAATCTCTACTACGTCAAACGCCTTAAGCCCTTGGCGAACCATTTTAGAACAGCGTGCCGAAGCTCCGCCTGACGGGGAGCACCGCTTACCTGCCGTCGCAAGTACGGAGGCTCCCTTCTCTTGAATGAAACGCCTCGTGCCAAAGCGATTCGACATTTGCTCATTTGTACGGGAGATGCCTCTGCCGCAGAGCATTCGGCCACTTTGATTCGCACTTTAAAAACATTGCAACCTAACTTACGCATTTCGGCTGTGGGCAATGATGTCATGGCTCAAGCAGGGGCGACGTTAATTAGCCATCACGACGACATCGGCATGGGAGGCTGGGGGTTATGGTCTGCCTTTCAAGGCCTGTGGGGGCATTGGAAGCTGGCTCAAAAAATAAAAAACGTGGTCAAAAACGAAGCGGTCGACCGTGTCTTATTGGTGGATTATAGTGGGTTTCACCTCAAAGTGGCCCAAATACTCGCCCCCTATACGGAACTTCGTTACTATATTCCCCCCCAGCTTTGGGCCAGTCGTCCCTATCGAATGAAAGCCATGCAACGCTTTATTCAAAAGGTGTACACCATTTTTCCTTTTGAAAATCAATACTATACCAATGCCCAAATCCCTTTTCTTTTTGTGGGACACCCCTTGGTGGAAAGCCTCCCCCCTGCGATAGAAAAATCAAGCTTTTGCGCCACTCATGGACTGGATGCAAGCCAACCCTTGGTCGGTATTTTCCCAGGATCTCGTGTCGGAGAAGTCCAACGTATGTTGCCTGTCTTCGCCCAGACCATCGCCCAAATGAATCAGACTCATCCCCATGTGCAGTGGGTGTTGGCACAAGCCCCAAATTTAAAAGACGCCTTTATAAAATCTGCCATGGAATCCGCCTTCAAGCACGCCAAACAGCCTGTCCCCCTATGCATTGCGCATCAAAACCATGCGATTCTCTCTGCCAGTGACCTCATTTTAGGGGCGTCTGGTACCACCAGCTTAGAAGCGGCCTTGTATCAAACCCCCATGGTCATTGCCTATAAAGTCGATGTATTCAGTGCGTGGGTCGCCCGACGGATCATTTTAGTCCCTTATATCGGCCTGCCCAATTTATTGGTGCCTCCCGATGAGGCTCCCATTCTACCAGAGCGCTTACAACAGGAGTGCACAGCGGAGCTTTTAACAGAGGATGTCCTGACGTTCTTAGACCAAGACTCCGAACCCTATCAAAAAGCGATGCAAGGTTTAGCCCATGTCAGAGAAAGCCTCGGAGAAGGAGTGGGTCTTTTGGCCTTTGCGACGGATTTACTGACGCCTTAGCCTTCTGAATTCAAAACAACGCTACTCATCATAAGTATATTGATCGGGCGTCGTGTGGTAGAAATCACCCTCACTCGCAGGCGTCACCGTCAGGTTGGTTAAGCGAGGAAGCAAGGTGTTTTTCAGCAAGGCTTCATATCCCGCCAAGCCCGCCACATCGTAATATTCCACCGCAATCTGTTGCGCTTCTAATGCCTCCATTAAGGTGTTAATTTTGGTTTTCATCAACGGATGAACACTACTGTGCGAAATAAAAATATACAGTTGCTTTTTTCGAAAGAGCTTGGCGGTATCACTCTTCAG
This sequence comes from Vampirovibrionales bacterium, assembly GCA_044345135.1. Classification (GTDB taxonomy): domain Bacteria; phylum Cyanobacteriota; class Vampirovibrionia; order Vampirovibrionales; family JAJTHC01; genus JAJTHC01. The sequence continues at coordinate 2,438 of JBIJBR010000076.1, read as the reverse complement.
AACGCCTTTAATGTCTGACGACTTAAGCATACTATTTAATCCACTACTAAGCTCATCAGTATCTTCAGGTTCAAGCATATTAGCATCCGCAGACATTTCACTTGGCAAGAAAACAATATTGACATAACGTTCATAAGGGTCATAGTTTTTGATATTTTTGTCACGCTCACATTGCGTGGTGCTTAAATCACTCGTTTCTAAACAATTGGCTTTTGCCATGTTCTTAAGGCTGGAAATATAATCTTCTAAACTCGTTTTTAAATTATATTGATTCCCCTTCGCCAAATGTGCATAACTTGTACGTCGATTAATTCCATACAGATGTTTCATCAACGTTTGAAAGGACGTCCCTGTATTTTGATACGTGGACAATGCTGCAGGGGAACTCGGTTGAATTATGGGAGCTGAAGAAGTACTATTGGTTGAATTGAGTACTGTGGAAATGGACAACTTTTCTCTTAAATCTAATTTACCGTTTAAAAGGCTAAAAATAGCCATCAAACTGGCGGATCGTTGAAATTCTAAACCTGAAATCCAGCGTTGAGGCTCTATAATAGTGTCATTGTCCAAAGTACTCAGCCGACCATAAGTAGAATCGCCAATTCCCGTATAATTGGCCAGTAAAGGCATGCGCGCGATTTCTAAAGCCATTTGTTTATTGGCATTTAAATTATAAGGCGTAGGAGGATTAACACCGCCAGATTTAAAAGTATAACTCGCCCCAATCCCTTGTTGAATCGCTAAAAAAGAAGAAGGGCCAGCACTAGACACTCCACCACAGGACTGTACATTACTATTAAAAGGACTTGTATTTTGAAGGGTTATAAGCCCCCAAATATAACGTTTGTCCCATTTATTTGGAGAAACTTCCATATCCTTAGGATTATAATCATAATTCGCACAACGGATTTTGTTCAAAGCCTGATAATCAAAGTCACCATCAGGAAAATAAAAATTAGTCGATTTTAAATTGAGATTCGGACGTAAGAGACGATAAGTACCAGGACTTGCGGGAAGTGCCGTCATGGTCGTGTAATTCAAATTGGTTTCCATCGCAGCAATAGCACGTCCCAAAGACGTTACAGGAAGGTTATTATAGAGATCCGTTTTGCCTTCCCCTGTATCGGTAGAATCCAAAGTCCAAAATAATTTATCGACTCCATTATTATGGTAAATGTCATACCAACTGGGCTTTAAAAGGCCTGTCTCCGTCACACGTCCTTCTGAATGAGGAGCACTGCTATTGTAAAGAGAGGGTGCAAAATAAGGCGCACACAATAAGCCTTTTGTACTTGGTGTACCTAAGGTGGACGTCTCTACACTAACAAGATCCAGTCCCGTCCATTTACGTCGACGAATTAAACGAGGCGAAAACTGAGACGTTGCAGGAGAATAGCAGGCCCCTTTACTCAGATCAAAGGTAAAGGTTAACAAGGTTTTAGGAATTTCTTGTGCCTTGCTACGCGTTTGTTCAATATCTTCATTAAAGCGAATATTGGCATTGGTGTTAAAGGTGTCTAAAGGGGTTTCCGCATTCACACTGGTAACAGCTGTATTAGGAGTGCTCAAAGGTGTTACATCAGAATTCACATCAAAGACTTGTAATTCTGCCCGAATCAAGTAAGACCCTGTAGACGTGTTAGTTTCCCCACCCAAGATATTCGACGACTGGTCTTGAAAAACCCATTGATAATTAAACGCGGGCACAAATTTGGAATGACCTTCCACGGTAACGGGTACAAAATACGTATGAGTCGTGTCCAAAGCCAAGGTGGCGTCTTCTTCCGCAGGAAGGGTATAGGATTGAGTAACTACATCAAAAAAAGTCGCTTGATTATTTAAATAATAATCGGTATTTAAAATATCGTCCTGACTACTTAAATTGTGATCCACAAAATGTCCCATACTCGCTTGCTGCATGATTAAGTCCGCTAAAGTCGTGACTAGTCTCGTTTTTTGAGACGACCGCCCCAACACACTTTGAAGATCTTCCACACGTAAATCGCCACTTTCAAAATTCTTTAAATTAAAATCACTCAATTGCTTCAAACCTTTTTGTTGTATCAGAATCGGTAACATCAAGACCCCTACAATCAACATTACAAATGTTACTTCAATCAAGGTAAAGCCTTGGGAGCCTTTCAGTTTGCTGAATTTAAACATCTAAAGTCATCCTCCCAAAACGAGCCTTCAGCACGAAGCAAAAAATCACTGAACGCTCTTTTGAAGTTTATCGACCAAGAGGAAGAAAAACTGAAGGCCGTTTACCCATTTGAGTGAATAGGGTAATATGACGGATAGATTTCAAACCGCCCACGCAGACTCATCGTGTTTTAAGTCGTTTATTTTTCGTTGCCTGTTTCCAAACCCGAAAGGAAGTAAACAAGGGGTAAGACTTTGTCCAAATGGCATAAAATGGCCACATTTTCTAAAGCCCC
>JBIJBR010000124.1:0-5311 GCA_044345135.1 Vampirovibrionales bacterium | reverse complement strand
ATCTAAGCTTAAAGTCGAAGAAGTGCTTTCAGTGGAGGCGGACAAGCAACTCATGATTATTCAATGCGAGCACGAACGTTTTTTAGTCTCTTCAGGGACGGACGGCTTACGCTTTTTGACGAAGTTAGATGCGTCACAATCTTCCGTTGAACTCTTGCAAGAGGCGTACGAAAAAACCACGCATGAAGATGCTGCAGGCATTCGAGGGGTTGCCATTACTCCCACCGATTCTGGGGTGAGCGAGGCCCCCTCGCCAAAAGTGAATAACCCTTTATGGCAAGGCGTACAGTCGCTTATTCCTCCTGCTCAAACCACTTTAAAGTCATGGAATACGTCTTCATCGTCGCATCCCCCATTCGGCTTAAAATAAAGAAAAAGCTCAAAAATCCATCACTTGGCGTGTTTTAATAGGCGTATTGTCCCCTTTCATCACGCTAGGTAAAGGCCACTTCCTTATGGTTGCTCCCGCTTTTTCAGGTGCATTTTCAAATTTAGACCCCGCCTTACAACTTATGTTACTGATGGCGAGCCTGACGCTACTGCCCTTTATGGTGTCGAGCATGACAAGCTTTCTGCGTTATGTCATTGTCTTTTCCATTCTCAAACAAGCCATGGGAACGCAGCAGGTGCCTCCTTCCATCGTCTTGGTGGGCTTGTCTTTAATTTTGACGTTCTATACCATGAGCCCTGTGTTTACAGAGATGTATACCGCAGTGAATCCTTTATTGAATAATCCCAAAGCCAACATTATGGAAATACTCAATCGTGGTGTGGTGCCTTTGAAACAATTCATGATGCGTCAAACCCGTGAAGAAGATGTCCGTGTTTTTTTAGAAGTGTCTCGTCAAAAGCCTCCTGAATCGGTCAATGAACTCAGTGTCTGGGAAATCACACCCGCCTTTATGCTCAGTGAACTGCGTACCTCTTTTGAAATTGGTTTTGTAATTTTTATTCCTTTCGTCATTATTGACTTGGTCGTTGCCAATATCCTGATGGCCTTGGGGATGATGATGCTATCGCCCACCATTATTTCATTACCATTTAAAATTTTGATTTTTATTGCGGTCGATGGATGGTCGCTGATTGTCAGAGGCCTCATCCAAAGTTTTAACTAGTCCCTACTCCCCTTTTGCTCGAGTCAATACCAGAAAGCCACTCCCACATGGATTACCTGATTGAACACGTCCGCCAAGGTATTTTACTGAGTTTAATGCTGTCCATGCCTGCAATTTTAGCCGCGGCAGCCGTAGGTTTGGTGGTAGGGATTTTACAAGCCGTCACCCAAGTGCAAGAACAAACCTTGTCCGCCGTGCCTAAAATGATTGTGGTCTTTCTGATTTTGATTTTAACGGGGGCGACCATGCTGGAAATGTCGGGGCAGTATATTCGAGAATCCGTACAGTTGGCCTTTCAAGTGGTGCCTGCTAATGGAAATTTTTTATTACCGCCTAAAGCGAAGACCCCTAGCTATCATAAGCGCCCTGGTGAAAAAGGCACAGTGGTAGACACCCAAGAAAAAAGAGCCGCACGTAACCTGAGCCAAAGCAGCCGAAAAACCCTAGAAGGCCCTTAAGTCATGGCGAATTTCGAAGCAGTCTTGCAAGGGTTTCAAGTCTTACACCAGCAAGCCAACGGAAGTCTGGATGCAGGACTACTGATGTTCTGTCGCTTTGGGGGATTCTTTGTACAAGCCCCTGTGCTGAGTCGTAAAGATTTGCCGTCTCAATTTAAAATAGCGCTGGTCTTAATGACCACGATTGCGCTGATGGGCAACCCTATTATACAAAAATCTGCCCACGTCTTAAAGCACACGGTGATCACAGAATTTTTAATGTTGATGGTCGTTAATATTATTTTAGGGATGTTCGTTGGCTTTGCCATGCGTTTGGTTTTTGAAGCCATCGCCATGGTCGGTGGCTTTATCACCATGCAGATCGGCTTACAAATGGCGAATATGATGGACCCCAGTACCAAGCAAAACTCAGCACTTTTGGGGCCTGTTTTTAGTGGTATTGCCACCATCGTTTTTGTCTACGTGGGCGGGGTTGAATTATTATTAAAAACCATGGACAAAACCCTAACGCTGATTCCTTTGCATGTGTTAAATATTCAATTTTTTCAGTTCATTAGTATTTATCAGTGGATGGATACCTCTGCCAGTTTGATTCCTTTGGCCATGCTGATTGCCGCTCCTTTTTATATCACCACGATTTTAATGGATTTAATTTTAGGGATTGTGAATAAAACCGCACAGCAAATCCCTGTTTTTCAACTCAGTGCCAGCTTAAAACCCTTGTTAGGGATGATGATATTTTTTGTGACGGTTCCGACTCTGTTTCCTATTATTCGTCACATTATGATGACCATGCTCCTCCGTATTTAGGGATTTCTTGAAAATAGCATTAAAATTAAAGAAGAGTAGACTTAAAAACACCTTATTTGTAGGAAAAACACGCTTTTTTAAAGTTCGTCCGCCTAAAATGCTTGACTTTCTGATACAATGAAACACAATGACCTTGTCTTGCCTACCCACAGGAGCACTCCCCTATGCTTGGACTTCTTGAAAAATTATTTGGTTCTGCCAATGAACGAAAAATTCGTAAAATTGAACATATTGTGGATGAAGTAGGCTCCTTTGAAGAAGGGTTGCGTCGTTGCAGTGATGATGAGTTGCGTGCCAAGACGGCCTTTTTCAAGCAAGAACTTCAGAATCGTCCGCGTGAAGCGGATGCTCAAGACGACGCCAAAGCTGAACAAGAACTTTTGGATACCATACTACCAGAAGCCTTTGCGGTTTGTCGCGAAGCCAGCCGCCGTGTCTTGGGCATGCGTCACTACGACGTGCAACTTATTGGGGGCTATGTACTGCATAAAGGCAATATTGCTGAAATGCGAACAGGAGAAGGCAAAACCTTGGTGGCGACTTTGCCTGTCTACCTCAATGCGCTAACGGGGAAGGGCGTCCACGTGGTCACCGTCAATGACTATCTCGCCAAGCGAGACAGCGAGTGGATGGGGCAACTGTATCGCTTTTTGGGGCTTTCTGTCGACTGTGTATTGTCTAGCAATACAGGATTCCAACCTCCCTTTATTAAAAAGCAAGCCTATGCGGCGGATATTACCTATGGAACCAATAATGAATTTGGCTTTGATTATTTAAAAGACAATATGGCCACGTCTTTGGATGCAATGGTTCAGCGTCCCTTTCATTATGCCGTCATTGACGAAGTGGATAGCATCCTGATTGATGAAGCACGTACCCCCCTTATTATTAGCGGTAAATTGGAACAATCGGCGGAAACCTATCACACCATGGCAAAGCTGGCTCCCTTATTTGAACTTGATACACACTTTACGGCGGATTCCAAAACCAAGAATGTCATTCTAACCGACGCGGGCTTAGATCAAGCCGCCAGTTTGTTGGGGATTAACGATTTATTTACGGAAGACCTCAGTCTAGCGCACCACTTGCTTTCGGCGTTAAAAGCACGTCATTTATATAAAAAAGATGTGGACTATGTGGTTCAAAACGATCAAGTCGTTATTGTCGACGAATTCACAGGTCGCTTAATGGACGGTCGCCGTTGGAGTGATGGATTGCATCAAGCGGTAGAAGCCAAAGAACAGGTCACCATTCAAGACGAAACACAGACGCTAGCGAGCATTACCTTTCAAAATTTGTTTAGGCTTTATCCCAAACTTTCAGGGATGACAGGCACCGCCATGACGGAAGAAAGCGAATTTAGTAAAATTTATGATTTGGATGTCACCGCGATTCCCACGAACCGAGAAGACGTTCGTCAAGATTTACCTGATCAAATTTTTAGATCTGAAGCGGTCAAGTACCTTAAAGTGGCGGAATCCATTGCCTTACGACACCGAGAAGGACGGCCTGTTTTGGTCGGGACCACCACCATTGAACAATCCGAATACGTGTCTCACCTCATTAGTGACGTCACCCCACATATAGACTACCTTCAAGGCAAAGCGGAACGCTTTTATGCAGTTTTACTCGCACATAAGCGTCAAGATGTGAAAGACGCTTTAATGCCTGTCTTGAAAGATCTAAATACCCTGACATATGACGCGTGGCAAGCTGCGCTAGCACCTTTTAAAGCCAGCTTGGAAAATGCCTATGAAACGGCCAAATGGCTTGAAAATATGGAAGGTAGTGTGGTTGCGGTAGAAGAAATCCGCAAAGGGATTGCACATCACGTCTTAAACGCGAAGCACCACGCCCAAGAAGCGTCTATCGTGGCTCAAGCAGGCCGATTGGGAGCCGTCACCATTGCCACGAATATGGCAGGTCGCGGTACTGATATTCTACTCGGGGGTAATCCAGACGCCATGGTCCGAGATGAACTCACCGCGCAAGAGCTCGATTGGCAAAGTTTGAGTGAAGAAGAATTTAAAGCCAAAGTGGAAACCCGTAAACCGATTACAGATGCGGAGCGCCAAGCCGTTTTGGATTTGGGAGGCTTATACATTATTGGCAGCGAGCGTCATGAAAGTCGCCGTATTGACAATCAACTGCGGGGGCGTGCAGGACGTCAGGGCGATCCTGGGACGACACAGTTTTTCTTGTCTTTAGAAGACAGCCTACTTCGTTTGTTCCCGTCTCAAATGGTGGTCAACGCCATGACGGCCATGAACTTTGAAGAAAGTATCCCGCTTTCCGACAAATTCTTGAGTCGTTCTTTAGAAGTGGCTCAAAAGAAAGTGGAAGCGTATCATTTTGATATGCGTAAAAATGTTTTACAATACGACGATGTTTTAACCGAACAACGTAAGTTAATTTACAGTCAACGTAAAAAAGTATTGGAACTCGATGGACTCCGTAGCTCGCTCCTTCATATGTTGGACCGCGTCATGGAACGTTCGGTCACCAGTGTCATTACCCCTGAATTTGTGGCAGGTGGGCAAGACACCGATACCCAACGAGTCTTACAAGACATTTATCAATCCGCGCTGGAACTGGTACCTAATTTACGACATACTTTGACTGTTGAAGAGCTTCACCAGAAGGAATACTCCGAACTGATTGCCCTGTTACAAGCCAAAGCCAAGGGATTGTATCAAGACCTTGAAACGCAGTTGGGGCATTTAATGCAAGAGCTTCGCTTGCAGCAGGGCATTCAATTTGAGGGCCAAGATGCCGTACAACGCGTTAATTGGGCTGAATCGGGCTTAAGTGAAGCCGACATTGCCGAGCGTTTTCATCCCTTACGACAAATGGAGCGAGACATTATTCTTCAAGTGGTGGATGCGCGTTGGGTGGATTATTTACACAATTTAGATATGTTGAGAGACG
>JBIJBR010000074.1:0-7512 GCA_044345135.1 Vampirovibrionales bacterium | reverse complement strand
TCTAGGGCCTGTTTTTCAGGATTGGGAAGCCGATTATGGGCGTACCTATGTGTTGGGGCAAGACCCCTATAAACAGAAAATTCAAGCGGATGCTGAAACACTATTTAGAAAAGGATGTGCGTTTTATCAAGAAAACCCCAGCATTTCCGCTGCGGACCTTTATCAGCAGATGTCTCAATGGGCCGTTTCTGAGGGGTGGACGTGGGGCTCTCCCATCTGTGGGCACTTGGTTGGAGAATTCCCCCATGAACGGATTATGGGTGATCACTTGGACTTATATTTGCATCCCGACAATCCGTTGCCACTTCAGGCTAAAGAGCCAAACGGGGAAGACCGCTTTTGGATTTTGGAGGTGCATTTGGTTGATCCTGCCCGCCAAATCGGTGCCTTTTATGAAGCCTTATTATTGCCTGAACGTTATCAATAAAAATGAAACCTTCGTAGACGTTCCCTGAAATAATAAAGCCGAGGCGTTGACTTTATTTTTCTCAAGGTAAGGGCTACAATAAGATTTAGCCTCTGAATGGTGCGCCGAATCAATAAGAAAAAATGGCGGGGCTTGATGAGCCCAGCCCCCAATAAAAAGGACACGCCGATGAACGCCTTGAAACTGAAAACCCTAGCTTTGGTGGCCTTACTGTTGCTAACCCCCTTGCACGCCTTTGCCCAAAGCGCCCAAGAAGCCCTTAAAGAAGGCAAGGTGGCTTATAATCAAGGAAAAAATACCGAAGCCATACAGTATTACAACACAGCTATTCAACTTGATCCTAAATATGCTTCAGCTTACAACAATCGAGGGGTTGCGAAAAGTGCTTTAGGCGATCATGCAGGGGCGATTCAAGATTACAACACCGCGATTCAGCTTGACCCACAAGATGCTACTGCCTATATGAATCGAGGGAATGCTAAAGATGATTTAGGCAATCACACAGGCGCCATACAAGATTACAGTAAGGCGATTCAACTTGATCCACAAGATGCGGATGCCTACTACAATCGAGGGAATGCGAAAAGTCACTTAGACGATCACACAGGCGCCATAGAAGATTACGATAAGACGATTCAGCTTAATCCAAAACTGACTTATGCTTATTACAATCGAGGGAATGCGAAAAGTCACTTAGGCGATCATACAGGCGCCATGCAAGATTACAATAAGGCGATTCAGCTTAATCTAAAAGATGCCGATGCCTACAACAATCGAGGGGTTGCCAAAAAGAATTTAGGCGATAACACAGGGGCGATTCAAGACTATAACAAAGCGATTCAACTCGATCCACAATATGCTGGTGCCTACTGCAATCGAGGATTTTTGAAAGCCCTGACGGGGGATAAAACAGGGGCTTTTGCCGATTTGGAAAAAGCCAAACAGTTGTTTGTGGAACAAGGTGATATGGAAAGTTATAAAAACGTCATTAAAGTCAAAAATATGGTGAATGACCAGTTCGCGAAACAAGGTAAATAACATTCATTTCTTCACCAAGCAAAGCACTTTCTCGTCAACCCAATAGATAAACCCATGAGGTGGGTTTCCTAAAATAATAAAGGCGAGGCGCCTGAGACATTTTGCGGGCGTCGTGTAAGGTGAATGGGGCGAGGAGGGAAAATAAGAGCCAAGCCCCCTTGACAAAGCGTGCAAGATTTGACACAATGTAAAAAGGGGGAGTCCCTAAGTGGTCGAGACTTAAAGACTCCACGCTAACCTACTAGTTTAGTTTAATAACTAATAGGTAGATAATCAAGAAGATTATGGCTTCACGAATATCCATTTTAGCTCACCTCCTTTCTGTTACAGAATGGGGGTGTTGCTATATCAGCAACCCTTTAAAGGTTTTTAGCAGAATAGCACAAAGCCTTAGCTGGTTCAAGCCAAAAACGGCAACCCTCGCCAGTGTTTCGGGACGCTGGTTTTTTAGCCTTTACGGCGCCTAGGGTGTGTCATGGGGTGTAAGCAGACCGTCCTGTGCCTTTTTATGTTGCGAGAGGTTATTTTGAAATAATAAAGGCGAGGCGTTGACTTTCCTTTTCTTGATTTAAGGGCTACAATAAAACTTAGCCTCTGAAGGATTCCCGAATAAATGAGAGAGAAAGTAACTAGGCTTTATGAGCATTCCCCCCAAAAAACGATACGGTGAACTGGTCACTCAAAAAGGAAGGGCATACCCGTTAGGGGCCACCTTTGATGGATGTGGGGTAAACTTTGCCTTGTATTCGGCCCACGCCACCAAAGTGGAAGTCTGCTTTTTTGACGGAATCAAAGCGCGTCGAGAAAGCTTACGGATTCCCCTTCTGCAAAAAACGAACCATGTTTGGCATGTGTATGTCGAAGGCTTACAGGCGGGGCAGCTCTATGGGTTTCGTGTCCATGGGGCGTATGATCCTGACCATGGCTTACGCTTTAATCCACGGAAATTATTGTTGGACCCTTATGCCAAAGCGGTGGCGCGTTCTGTAAAGCATGTCGACAGTTTATACGGCTATAAAATCGGGCATAGTAAGCAAGATTATGCCCTAGACAACCGAGATTCCGCTCCCTATGCCCCCCTAGGCGTGGTGGTGGATGAGGCCTTTTCTTGGGGAGACGACGTTCACCCCAATATCCCGATGGAAGACACCATTGTCTTGGAAACGCATGTTAAAGGCGCGACGATGTTGAATCCCGCTCTGCCTGCTTCTTTTCGCGGCACCTACGCAGGCTTAGGCAGTGATGCGATGATTCAATATTATAAGCAATTAGGCATTACAACCCTTGAATTATTACCCGTCCATGCCTTTATCGATGAACCCCATTTAAAAGACTTAAACCTAAGCAACACGTGGGGCTATAATACTTTAAATTATTTTTCTCCTCATCCTGCCTATGCCATGACCAAAGACCCCCACGCCGTGGTGCGAGAATTTAAGTCCATGGTACGGAGTCTTCATAAAGCAGGCTTGGAAGTCATTTTAGACGTGGTTTATAATCATACTTGTGAAGGCAACCACATGGGGGCCACCTTAAGCTGGAAGGGGATTGATAACCTTTCTTACTACCGTGTCGTGCCTGAAGCGGCGCGCTATTACATGGATTTTACAGGTTGCGGCAATACCCTTGATGCGACCAATCCCCCTGCGCTAGCCATGATGCTTGATAGTCTTCGCTACTGGGTACAGGACATGCATGTCGATGGATTTCGTTTTGATTTAACCTCTGCCTTGGCGCGCGAGCATTTCGACTTTTCTACCCGTTCTGCCTTTTTTCAAGCGATTCAACAAGACCCTATCCTGAAAAAAGTCAAGCTCTTTGCTGAACCGTGGGACACGGGGATTGGGGGCTATCAAGTCGGTAATTTCCCCTTAGGCTGGAGCGAATGGAACGGGCGCTATCGCGATACCGTCCGCGCGTTTTGGAATCAACAACACGCCACTTTAAATCAATTGGCCACCCGTTTGGCAGGGTCAAGCGATTTATTTCAACATAATGGACGCCACCCTTATAACAGCCTGAATTTTGTGACCTGTCATGACGGCTTTAGTCTCGAAGATTTGGTCAGCTATAACGACAAGCATAACGACGCCAACGGGGAAAATAATCGAGACGGCACCAACGACAACCGTAGCTATAATGGCGGAGTAGAAGGAAAGACAGAAAATCCGACCCTACGGGCGGAACGTCAACGGCGTAAACGTAATTTAATGACCACCTTACTTTTTTCTGTGGGGACGCCCATGCTACTCGCAGGGGATGAGCTCAACCGCACGCAAGGCGGTAATAATAATACCTATTGCCAAGACAACGAAATCACTTGGTTGAATTGGGATTTTGAAAACGACCCTGAAAAACGAGACTTTTTTACGTTTACGGCCAAAGCCATTGCCATTCGTCAAAGTTTGGCCGCGTTTAAACGTCGCACGTTTTTTACGGGGACTCCCAGTCCCAAAAGTGGCATTCCCGACGTCACCTGGTGGCAATCCAGCGGGAAGCCCATGTCCGTCGAAGATTGTCATAATCCTACGCTACGTTCTATGGGTCTACTCATTGACGGCGTGGCCAACCGTAAATTTTGCGACGACACAGAAGCCGATTTTTCAAGCGTCCTTATTTTGATTAATGACCAAGTCACCGATGAGTCTTTTTATCTCCCAATTCATAGAAGTGACAAAACCCCTTGGACCATTTTATTAGACACGGCGTCTCCTCAGGGGAACCCTCGTTCGCAACAGCTGAACTACTTGCCTTGTACTTTATTCCCTTTAGAAGCCAAAAGTATGGTCGTGCTTAAAATGACCTTAACGCCTCCTAAAAATAATTACGGAAAAGGATTATTTACCGCCCATGTTTGATTTTACCGCCGTAGAGTCTTTACACCATTTTTATAAGCAAGATGCGTATTTCACCCACTATGAAGGGAAAAACGTTTTAGTGACGGGCGCTGGAGGCTTTATTGGCTCTCACTTGGTGGAAGCCTTGGTCTTAGCAGGGGCGAAAGTCACGGCCTTATTAAAGTACAACGCTCGGCAAGATCGAGGCAATTTAATGTATCTTTCTCCCAACGTTTTGGCCAAAGTTACCATTGTTTTTGGAGATATCACCGATGCGCCTCACATGCTTCATCTCCTTCGCACGCAGGATTTGCTCTTTCACTTGGCCGCTTTAATTGGAATCCCTTACTCTTATGTCGCGCCACAACATTATGTCAATACCAATATTCAAGGTACCTTAAATATCCTAGAAGCGGCGAAGACCCATCACGTCAAGCTGGTGCATACGTCTACCAGTGAAGCTTACGGCACCGCAACGTATACACCCATTGATGAGGCACACCCCCTACAAGGTCAGTCCCCTTATTCAGCGTCCAAAATTGGAGCCGATATGTTGGTTGAAAGTTATGCCCGCAGTTTTGATATGCCCATTGCGGTGATTCGACCCTTCAATACTTTTGGTCCCCGTCAGTCTTCACGCGCTTTTATTCCTTCTGTCATCCAACAATTGTTGCAAAATGATACCGTCCATGTCGGAAGCTTATTGCCTCACCGAGACTTGTCGCCTGTCTGGGACACGGTACGTGGATTTTTAGCCGTAGGCGCCAGTCCTGAAGCGGAGGGGGAAGTCATTAATATCGGCAATGGCCATACCCATAGCATGGGCTATGTCTTGGATCAACTGGTCGAATTAACGCATCGGCAAGGCATTGAAATCATCGCCAATGAAGTGGAGCGCGTTCGCCCTGAAAAAAGTGAAGTGCTGATGTTACTGGCCCATACGGGAAAGGCCAAACGTCTTTTGGGATGGGAACCTAAGCTCACCTTGGAAGAAGGACTCGCTACCGCCGTAGTCTTTACCAAGGCCCACCCCCTACACGTAAGCGTCACGAGCTATGCCGTATGAGCGGTTCCTTGTCTCGTGTTCCAAAAACTCTAAACATCACTATATCTGACTATGTCTGATCTATACTAAGACTTAAGATTCAAATTCATTTCAAAGGAAGCTCTTGTGGTCCTGCATTTCTCGTCGCCTGATCATCCCAAACGCAGTACCTCTCAGGACGGAACACAATCTGTGGAATGGGTCGCGACGGATTTGTTGGCTCAATTGAAAACCAAAAAAACAGCGGGAGCCCTCCCCCGTTCTATGATGACGCAAACGCCTACCCCTACGGAAGTCGATCAAGAAAAATCACTTCGCCCCACGTCTTTAATGGACTATATTGGCCAAGGCGATTTCAAGGCGCATCTCTCCATTTCTTTGGAAGCAAGTTTAGCACGTCAAGAACCTTTAGATCACGTCTTGTTTTACGGCCCCCCAGGTTTAGGAAAGACCAGTCTGGCCATGGTGATTGCTGAGGAAATGAAAGCCAAAATACATTTTACCTCCGCTCCCGCCTTAGAACGCCCTCGGGATGTGATTGGCTTATTGATGAATCTTAATGAAGGTGATATTTTATTTATCGATGAAATTCACCGTCTCAATAGTATTACGGAAGAAATTTTGTACCCCGCCATGGAAGATGCCTCCATTGACCGTACCGTGGGAAAGGGTGCGAGTGCCAGAACCTTACGTGTTCCTTTACCGTCTTTTACGCTGATTGGAGCCACCACCAAAGCAGGGGCCTTGTCTTCGCCCTTGCGGGATCGATTTGGCTTGATTTTTCGTTTGAATTATTATACGCCAGAAGAATTACAAGCCATTATTTTACGTTCAGCCCAAATTCTAAACGTCCAAATCGATGACCCTTCTGCCTTGATTTTAGGGCAACGAAGTCGGGGGACCCCGCGTATTGCCAATCGTTTGCTACGGCGCGTGCGGGATGTCACCGAAGTGCTTTCTAAGCGACAAGGCGCTGAAGCGCTGGTTAATGAAGCGATTGTGGCAGAAGCCCTTCGCATTTACCAAATTGATGACTTGGGGCTAGAGCCGTCTGATCGCTTAATGCTTGCCACCATGCGGGATTTCTTTCAAGGCGGTCCCGTCGGCTTAGAAGCCGTTGCCGCCACCATGGGAGAAGACGTCCGCACCTTAGAAGACGTCACCGAACCTTTTTTATTGCAAAGTGGTTTGATTCAACGAACGCCTCGCGGGCGCCAACTCACGCCGAAAGCGTATGAGCATCTCGGTTATTTTACGCCCAATCTTTAAAGCCTTTCTCGTGAAACTTAATATTTGGCTATATTTCTGTTAAAATCAAAGCATATGTTTCAAGAATAAGGAAATCAAAAAATGCTAAAAGCGGGCATTGTGGGCTTACCCAACGTCGGGAAATCAACATTATTTAATGCGTTAACCTCTACCTTTCAAGCGGAAAGTGCGAACTATCCCTTTTGTACGATTGAACCCAATACAGGCATTGTAAAAGTCCCAGATTCGCGCTTAGCTATTTTACAAAACATTGTAAAAACGGAACGGGTGATTCCCGCTGTTTTTGAATTTGTCGATATTGCAGGCTTGGTCCGTGGGGCGTCAAAAGGAGAAGGCTTGGGCAACCAATTCTTAGCCAACATCCGAGAAGTAGACGCCATTGTGCAAGTCGTTCGTTGCTTTGAAGATGATAATATTCAACACGTTGAAAATAGTGTCGACCCTTGCCGAGACATCGATACCATTGTTTTAGAGCTGTGCTTGTCGGATTTGGCTTCCATTGAAAAGCGTTTGCCTCGCTTACAAAAATCAGCCAAACAAGACCCCACGGCTCAAAGTGAAGTAGCCCTTCTACAAAAGGTCTCCCCTTGGCTTGAGGGGGGAGAAATGATTAGCCAACACGCTCAGTATTTTGATGCGGAAGAAAAATTACTCTTAAAACAGTCCGGCTTGTTGACGGTTAAGCCTCTCATTTATGCAGGTAATGTGGGAGAAGACGACTTGGCCAACCCGCAAGAAAATCCGCATTATCAGGCCTTGCTCGCTCGAGCAAAAGACGAAGGACGTCCTGTTGTGGCGATTTCGGCTCAAATTGAAGCCGAACTGTCCGTTTTGGAAGATGAGGAAGAAAAACAAAGCTACTTAGAAAGTTTAGGCGTTCAAGCCAGTGGGGTGGA